>PLAX01000134.1:0-8369 GCA_003135255.1 Candidatus Dormiibacterota bacterium
ATCGTTCGGAGTGCGCTCTTCGCATCCCCACGGAGTGTTGTGGGCCTTGAGCAGCTCCAGGAAGGGATCGGCCGGAAACGCCTCCGGACCGAGGACGCCGGCGCCCGACCAGACCTTGGAGTCGATCAGCTCGAGAGCGGACAGCGGGTTGACCGCCGTCTGCCACACGACCGCCTGCGACCCGTACTCCGCCATGGAGGTGGCGTTGTCGACCACGTGGTAGAGGTACACCTCGCGCGGCTTGCCGTCCTTCCCGGTGCCGCGGACCAGAGTGCCCGCGCAGGTCAGGCCGGACATGCGCTCACCGAGGCCGGCGGGATCCGGCAGGCATGCGGCGACCACATCGCGCGGAGAGACCCGGGCGTCGCCGACCTCCACCAGGGCGGTCTGGTCCAGACCCAGCTTGTGCAGGGTCTTGAGAACGCCGATGAACTCGTCGCCCAGGCCGTACTTGAAGGTGACCCGGCCGCAGTCGACCCAGCGTGGCACCAGGAGGACCTCCTCGTGCTCCACGTTCACGCACTCGACCGGGCCGATGCCCGCGGGAAAGTCGAAGATCTCGGGCTCGCTGAAGGGCGGCGTCGTGTACCAGCCGCGCCCGCGCTCGTAGATGATCGGCGGGTTGAGGCATTCCTCGATCGTCGTCCAGATCGAGAAGGTGGGGGCGAACTCGTATCCCTCGACGACCAGGTTGGCTCCGTCGCGGACACCCACCTCGTCGATGGAGGAGAAGAGGTGATCGGCGGCGTACCGCGCGAAGACGTCGGCGAGGCCGGGCTCCACGCCCATCCCCACCAGGGCCAGGAGCCCCTTGCTCTCCCATTCACCTGCAAGGGCGAACTGCTCGTCACCGAGCTTGACGCCCGGCGTGGCGAACGGGTCGTCCGGGTGGGGGCGGGAGAGTGACATGGCCATGTCCATGTAGTTGACCCCGGAGGCCAGCGCGGCCCGGAAGAGCGGCATGACGAACCTGGGGTCCACCGCGTTGAGGAGCACATCGCACCTCTCGGCCTCCAGGAGTTGCGATACCGCCTTCTCGTCCCCGGCGTCCAGGCCCACGGCCTTGAACCGCGTCCCCGCTCCGGCGACGGCGCGCTCGGCCCTGACGGGATCGTGGTCGGCGACCACCATCGCCTCGAACAGGTTCCAGCGCGACGCCGTCCGGGCGATCGCCGTCCCGACCCCGCCTGCTCCGACCAGCAACACACGCATCGCAGAAAACCCTCCGGCGGCGGATTATACTTGCCGGCCATTGGCCTTGCGGGCGGGGTCCGGCATCTGGCGTGGACGGGTTGGTGGGAGGCGGCCGTGGGCGCTACAGACGGCAGATGGGGAAACTTCGTGGGCGGCCGGTACGTCGACCCCCAGGACGGTGCCTTCAGTCAGCTCATCGATCCCGTGACCGGCGAGGCGTTCGCCGCGGCGCCCCTCTCCAAACCCGCGGATGTGGAGCACGCCCTCGGTGTGGCGCAGGCGGCATTCGAGGAGTGGCGTGAGACCACTCCCTCGGAGCGGAGCCTCGCGCTGCTGCGCTTTGCCGACGCGGTCGAGAAGCGCGGCGCCGAGCTGGTCGACCTCGAGTGTCGCAACACCGGCAAGCCACGTGCCCTGACGACCTCCGAGGAGCTGCCGCCGGTTCTCGACCAGATCCGTTTCTTTGCCGGCGCGTGCCGGCTTCTCGAGGGCCGAGCGGCAGCCGAGTACATGCGGGGATACACCTCCTTCGTGCGCCGGGAACCGGTCGGGGTGTGCGCCCAGGTGACGCCCTGGAACTACCCGATGATGATGGCGGTGTGGAAGTTCGCACCGGCCATCGCCGCCGGGAACACCGTCGTGCTCAAGCCGGCTCACACCACACCGCTCAGCACCCTGCTCCTGGCTGAGATCGCCGCGGAGTTCCTCCCGCCCGGGGTGCTGAACGTGCTCTGCGGGAGCAACCGTGACATGGGTGCCGCCCTGATCGGACACCCGATCCCCCGCATGGTCTCGATCACCGGCAGCGTGCGGGCCGGTCGCGAGGTGGCTCAGACCGCGGCTGTCGATCTCAAGCGAGTGCACCTCGAGCTGGGCGGCAAGGCGCCCGTGGTCGTGTTCGACGACGTCGACGTGGCCAAGGCGGCGGCGGGCATCGCCATGGCCGGCTTCTTCAACGCGGGCCAGGACTGCACGGCCGCCACGCGCGTGCTCGCCGCTCCGCGCGTCTACGCCGACCTGGTCGATGCGCTGGCCGAGCGGGCCAGGAGCCAGGTGGTCGGCGCTCCGGACGATGCGGACGTGGACCTCGGTCCGCTCAACAGCTCAAACCAGCTCAAGGTCGTGAGCGGCTACGTTGACCGGCTGCCCTCGCACGCCGAGGTGCGCGCCGGTGGCCACCGCATCGGCGACCGGGGCTTCTTCTATCAGCCCACCGTGGTCACCGGTGTCGAGCAGTCCGACGAGATCGTCCAGGAGGAGGTGTTCGGCCCGGTCATCACAGTGCAGCGCTTCTCCGATGAGGAGCAGGCCGTGGCCTGGGCCAATGAGGTCGAGTTCGGGCTGGCATCGTCGGTCTGGACCCGCGACCACGGCCGCGCGATGCGCATGAGCAAGCGTCTCGATTTCGGGTGCGTCTGGATCAACACGCACATCCCGCTGGTGGCGGAGATGCCTCACGGCGGTTTCCGGCACTCCGGGTACGGCAAGGATCTCTCGCTGTACGGCCTCGAGGACTACACCAGGATCAAGCACGTCATGACGGCGCTGGACGTCTGAGGGAGGAGTGGACGATGGCGAAGGACACGCCCGACCAGGTTCCGCAGCAGCGCCGGCTTCTCACCGAGATCCCCGGGCCGCGCTCGCGGGAGCTGGAGGCGCGCCGGGAGCGCGCCATCCCCAAGGGGGTGAGCACGACCCTGCCCGTCTTCGTGGTCCGGGCAGGCCCGGGGATACTCGAAGACGTCGACGGCAACCGGCTGATCGACTTCGGCTCCGGCATATCGACGACCAACGCCGGCAACAGTGCCCCCCTGGTCGTCGAGGCCATCCGGGAGCAGGCCGCCCTCTTCACCCACACCTGCTTCATGGTGACCCCCTACGCAGGCTACGTCGAGGTCTGCGAGCGTCTGAATCAGCTGACCCCGGGAGACCACGAGAAGCGCTCCTTCCTGGTCAACTCCGGTGCCGAGGCGATCGAGAACGTGGTCAAGGTGGCGCGCTACGCGACCGGTCGCCCGGGCATCGTGGCCTTCGACCACGGCTTCCACGGGCGCACCCTGCTCACCATGACGCTGACCGGCAAGGCGATGCCCTACAAACGCGGATTCGGGCCCTTCGCCACGGAGGTTTACCGGGCCGCCTACTCGTATCCCTTCCGGGGAACGGGGCGGCTCGCCGACACCATCACCATGCTGGAGACGAGCGTCGGGGCGGAGAGCATCGCCGCCGTCGTCGTCGAGCCCATCGCCGGCGAGGGTGGGGTGGTCGTGCCCGAGCCGGGATGGCTCGCCGGCCTGGCCGGATGGTGCCGGGACCACGGCATCCTGCTCGTCGCCGACGAGGTCCAGACCGGCTTCGGGCGCACCGGCGACTGGTTCGCCTGCGAGCACGAGGGGGTCGTGCCCGACCTGGTGGCGACCGCCAAGAGTCTGGGGGGCGGGCTGCCCATCGGCGGGGTGACCGGCCGCGCCGAGGTGATGGACTCGGTCCACCCCGGGGGCGTGGGCGGGACCTTCGGGGGCAACCCGGTCGCCTGCGCCGCCTCGCTGGCGGCCATCCGCACCATCGAGACCGGGGGGCTGGTCGAGCGGGCCCGGGTCATCGGTGAGGCCATCCTGCCGCGCCTGCGCAAGCTGGCGGCCGCTGTCCCCGCGGTCGGGGAGGTGCGCGGCCGGGGGGCGATGGTGGGCATCGAGTTCGTCCGGGACGACGGGATCACGCCCGACCGGGAGGTCACCGGCCGGGTGCTGCGCCGCTGCCACGAGGCCGGGCTGCTGATCCTCACGGCCGGGACCTATGGCAACGTGATCCGCCTCCTCCCGCCGCTCGTCATCTCGGACGAGCTCCTGGAGGAGGGGCTGGCCATCCTCGAAGAGGCGGTGACGGCGTCATGAGCGGCGACGCCACCGGAGAGGTCGGACCTGAGGACAGGAGAGGGGATTGCCGATGCGGAGGGACACCATGACGGTGAGCACCACCACCGAGACCCAGGTGGACAAGGGGCTGAAACCCGGGGCGCTCTCGCTGGTCTCCAGCATCGTCATCGGGGTCGCATCCACGGCCCCGGCCTACAGCCTCGCGGCCACCCTGGGTGCCATCGCCGCCTTCTGCGGCCTGATCTCGCCGCTGGTGGTGCTGATCGCCTTCGTTCCCATGCTCTTCGTCTCGATCGGCTACAGCGAGCTGAACAAGGCCGATCCCGACTGCGGCACCACCTTCACCTGGGCGACCCGGGCCTTCGGTCCCAGGACCGGCTGGCTGGGAGGCTGGGGGATCCTGGCTTCGGACATCCTGGTCATGGCCAGCCTGTCACAGGTGGCGTCGGTGTACACGTTCCACCTGTTCAACGCGGACAGCATCGCCAATGACGCCACCGGTGGCTGGGTCCTGCTCCTCGGTCTGGCCTTCCTCGCCGTGATGACCTGGGTCTGCTATCGCGGCATCGAGATCTCGGCGCGGCTGCAGCGCGTGCTGCTCTCGGTCGAGGTCATCATCCTCATGGTTTTCGGCCTGGTGGCGCTGATCCGGGTGCTCACCGGTAACGCCCCCGCCGGCCACGTCACTCCGAGCATCAACTGGTTCAACCCCGCATCGGTGTCCTTCTCGAGCCTGATCAGCGGGCTCCTGCTCATGCTCTTCATCTACTGGGGCTGGGACACGTCGGTCTCGGTCAACGAGGAGACCGCCGACCGAACCCGCAACCCGGGGCGAGCGGCGATCATCTCCACCGTTCTTCTGCTGGTGATGTACTTCGTGGTCACCCTGGGCGTCCAGGCATTCGCAGGAGTCGGGACCACCGGCACCGGGCTGGCCAACCCCAACAACGTGGGTGACGTCATATCAGTCCTCGGCACGGCGGTCTTCGGCTCCTCGTGGTTCGGCCAGCTCTTCTTTCACCTGCTCCTCCTGATGGTCCTCTCCTCGGCGGCCGCCTCGGCCCAGACCACCATCCTGCCCACCGCCCGGACCATGCTCTCCATGGCGGTCCATAAGGCGCTTCCCGACTCCTTCGCCCGCATGCACCCGCGCTACTTCACCCCCAGCGTCTCGACGCTGGTGATGGGGGGTGTTTCTGCCGCGGTGTACGTCTTGATGAACTACTTGTCCAAAGGGTTGGTGATCGCCGACGCGGTCACCGCCATCGGGGTCTGGATCGCCTTCTACTACGGGCTCACCGGCTTCACCTGCGCCTGGTACTACCGCAAGACGCTGCTGAGCAGCGCGCGCAACTTCTTGATGCGCGGCCTCATCCCGCTGCTCGGCGGCCTGATGCTGTACTTCGCCCTGGTGTGGAGCATCGGGTCCGATTTCAACTTCGCGAGCGGAGTCAGCTACACCTCCTGGACCCTGCCCTTCGGGCCGCGCTGGGTGATCGGCGGCGTCTTCCTGATCGCCCTGGTCTCGGCGGTGATCGGTCTCGTCATCATGGTGGCGTGCTGGCTCGCCCGCCCGCCCTTCTTCCGTGGCGAGACCCTCAACCGGTCGACTCTCACCCTCGTCCCCGACGAGCCCGTGATCCCCGGTGTCGGCCCTCCCACGGCCGCGGCGTAGCCCCATGATGCCCGGCATCGTCGACGAGATCGTCACCGTCAACCCCGCCACCGAGGCGGAGCTCCGGCGCTACCCCGTGATGATCGAGGAGGAGGTCGGTGCCGTCCTCGAGGAGGTGCGGAGAAGCGGCCCCGGGTGGCGCGAGGTGCCCATCGGCCGGCGCGCCGAGCTGATGCACGCCGCCGCCGGTGTGCTCCGGCGCCGCTCGGCCGAGCTCGCGGGGCTGGTCACCGCTGAGATGGGCAAGCTGACCGCCGAAGCACGTGGCGAGATCGAGAAGTGCGCCACCACCTGCGACCACTTCGCCGACCATGCGGAGGAGTACCTGGCCGATCAGCCGGCCCCGTCCGACGGCTCCTCCAGCTTCGTCGCGTTCGAGCCGCTCGGGACGGTGCTCGCGATCATGCCGTGGAACTTCCCGTTCTGGCAGGTGATCCGCTTTGCCGCCCCCGCCCTGATGGCTGGCAACACGGCAGTCCTCAAGCACGCGAGCAACACCACCGGGTCGGGGCTTGCCATCGAGGCCGTCTTCCGGGAGGCGGGCTTTCCCGAGCAGGTCTTCCGGGCCTTGGTGATCCCCGGGCACCGAGCCGGCGCCGTCGTCGCGGACGCCCGCGTCGCCGCCGTCACCCTCACCGGCAGCGAGGAGGCCGGCTCCCAGACCGCCGCCATCGCCGGCCGCTGCCTCAAGAAGACCGTTCTGGAGCTCGGCGGCTCGGACGCGTTCGTCGTCCTGGAGGATGCCGACATCGAGGCCGCGGCGGCCACCGCCGTGAGGGCACGGTTCCAGAACTGCGGCCAGAGCTGCATCGCCGCCAAGCGCTTCATCGTCGTGGATGCGGTTGCCGAGGGCTTCGAGGAGGCGTTCGTCGCCGCGACCCGGCGTCTTCGGGTGGGCGACCCCACCGACGCCGAGACCACCATGGGACCGCTGGCGCGCGACGATCTCCGCGACGACCTGGAGCGACAGCTCCAGGGGTCCCTGGAACGCGGGGCGCGCCTGCTCACCGGCGGGCGGCGCCCCGACCGGCGAGGCTGGTTCTACGAGCCGACCGTGCTCACCGCTTGCACGCCCGGGATGCCGGCGTTCGACGAGGAGACATTCGGGCCGCTGGCCGCGGTGACGAGGGTCTCGGGTGAGGACGAGGCGCGGCGCCTGGCCAACCACTCGGCTTTCGGTCTGGGCGGCAATGTCTGGACCCGGGACGTGGAGCGGGGCGTGAGATTCGCCCGCAGTCTGGAGACCGGAGGGGTCTTCGTCAACGGCATGACCCACTCAGATCCCCGTCTCCCGTTCGGCGGGGTCAAACGGAGCGGCTACGGGCGCGAGCTCTACTCCTTCGGCATCCGCGAGTTCGTCAACATCAAGACGATCTGGGTCGGTTAGCAGTCAGGCGATCGCAGGCAGGCTGCCAGCCTCGACCGGGGGTCGAAGAGGCCGGTCACGCCCCGTCTTGACGGCCGCCGGCCCGGTTTCCAGAATCGGACACATGTCGGAGCAGGAGATCGACGCCTACCTGGCGCAGCTCGAGGAGCCCAAGCGGAGCACCCTGCGGGAGCTGCGGCGGACCATCCACGAGGTCATCCCCGACGCCGAGCAGTGCATCTCGTATCGAATGCCGGCCTTCCGCCTGCACGGCAAGGTGGTCGCCGGATTCGCTGCCTTCACCCACCACCTGAGCTACCTCCCCCACAGCGGATCGGTGCTCTCCGAGCTGGCGGATGATCTCGCCGGCTACGCGAGCACCCCGGGTTCGCTCCACTTCCCCGTCGATCAACCCCTGCCGAGGTCGCTCGTGGAGAAGCTCATCGAGGTCCGCCTCCGCCAGGTGCGGTAACCGGCGCGTCGCGCTCGGCCTCTCGCAAGGCCGGGGCTGATCCGGCTGCTTCAGCCGTGGTGGGGACGATCCGGTCGGGCAGCCGTCAGAGATGCAGGGCGAGCCGGAGTCCGTCGTCCACCCGCGCCAGGTCGGCTCGCCGGAGCGTGCCGGCGCGGTCCACCAACCGGCTGCGGTCGATGGTGGCGATCTGGGTGACGTTGACGACCGATCGCCGGTCCAGCCCGGCGGTTCCCTGGGGCAGGGTGACGTTGCCCGGACGCGCGCCGAGTCTGGTGGTGGAGGTCACGGCCACCACGGTGACGGTCTCCAGGCGAGAGCGATTGAACCGGTCATCGGACACCACCACCGCCGGCCGGCGCTCGGCCGGTTCGCTCCCGAGGGGGACCCCGAAATCAACCCACCACACCTCTCCGCGGGCTACCACGCCCAGGCCCCCGTGTCGATCAGGTCGACGCGGGCGACGGCGGTGAGGTCGTCGTGCGACGCCTCCTCGCAGGTGGCGTCGATCCGGCGTGTCAGCTCGTCCCCACCCTCCTCGGCCAGGAAGCGGCGCAGGGCCCGGGTGTAGAGCGCGGAGCGGTTCATGCCCCTCTGACCGGCGACCCGATCGGCGTCGGCGTACACGTCATCGGGAATCGACACAGCAACTTTCACACGCTGAGTATGACGCGTCATACCATGGCGTCTCGCGTCTCCTGCCCAGGTTGTGATGTCGCCGGCGCCAGCACACACACTGGGAGTATAGCGAACAGATGTACGTTATCCAAACATGGGTTCGCTATA
>PLAX01000134.1:8442-10900 GCA_003135255.1 Candidatus Dormiibacterota bacterium
CGCCAGCCGGGAGCGGACCGCTGTCTACCTCGACCTGGTGGGCAGCCTCGATCCCGGGTTTCTCGCCGACCTCGGGGCGGACCTCAGCGCCCTGCTGGTGGTCCGGCCGCCCTCGGGGCGCTGGGGAGAGGGGTTCTCCATGGCCCGGAGCCTGGTGATGGCTGGAGCGCCCTGGCTGGCCGTCGCGCTGGACTCGCGCTCCGATCTCGGGTGGGAGCACCGCCTCTCCACCCTGGTCGAATCGGTCGCCGCACACCGGGCCGTCTGCCTGGTCTCCGCCGCCGCACCCCTGCCACCGGCTCTGGGGTACGCCTCCTCCCTGACCCTGGAATGTGTCGCGGACGGCTGGGAGGAGGCTCACGGCGACGTGCTCGGCCTGCGCACCCGCCTCACCGTGGTCAAGAGCAAGGTGAGCATGCCGGGGGAGACAGCCGCCCTGCTGCTCCGCTATCCCCGGCCCTTCGCCGCCGCCGAGGCGGTGGGCCGGCCGGCGGTGGTCGACCTGACCGCCACCAGGAAGGTTCTCGATGTCCCGGCGGTGGCATCCGATATCCCGGCGGTGGCGGGGTGAGTGCTCCCCGCATCCTCTGTGCCCGCTTCCCCCACCTCGCCCTGGTCGCCGCCTGGGGCCGCCATCCCGAGTTGCGCTCCGAGCCCGTGATCGTCGGCGGCGCGCCGGAGCTCCGCCTGCCTGTCCTCGCCGCCTCGACAGCGGCGCGGGCTTCTGGGGTCCGGCCCGGCCAGCCGCTGCGCGAGGCCCAGCAGCGCTGTCCGGGAGCCGCCTTCGTCGCCGCCGACGAGGCGGCGGTGGCGCATCTCCGCGAGGAGCTGCTCTCCCGTCTCAACCGGCTCGCCCCCCTCGTCGAGGTGGGCGATGAGGTCGCCTGGGGTGACCTCACCGGCCGGCATGCCGCCCACCCCGACAGCACCGGCTGGGCGGTCGCGGTCGCCCGCTGCATCCAGGAGCTGCTCGATGACGACGACATCGCCGTCGGGGTCGCCTCCTCGCGCCAGGTGGCCGAGATCGCCGCCCGGCAGGCGGGGCCTCGCCACATCCGCCGGGTCGCTCCCGGGGAGGAGGCCGCCTTCCTCGCCCCGCTCCCGCTCAGCGTCCTGCCCCTGGACCAGGTGGTCGCCGCCCGGCTCGCGGCCCTCGGCCGCGACTGCGTCGGTGCGGTGGCCAACCTCTCGGCCGCCGACCTGCAGCGCCAGTTCGGACCGGTGGGGATGGACCTCTGGCATCAGGCGCGGGGTGGGGATGGAAGGGGGGAGTGGAGTCCGGGCCATGGGCTCGGCATCCCCGATCCGCCCCGGCGGCTGGGGGAGCGCATCCTCCTCGAGGGTGGCACCGGAGACCTGGAGGCGCTGCGCTTCGCCGTCCACCGCTCCGCTCTGGATCTGGGCGACCGGTTGCGCCGCCACGGCTGCCGGGCGGCGGCGGTCACCCTGGTCTGCGAGCTGGAGGATGCCGAGCCGTCGGGGCTGCGGATCATCCCGCTCCAGCCGCCGGGAAGCGGCGCCGAGCTCTGGCCCGTGGCCCTGGAGCTGCTCGCCGGCCTGGCCCTCACGGCGCCGGTCACGGCGGTTCGCCTGGAGGTCGAGGGATTGCGGCCGGGGGCAGGGCGCCAGGTCGATCTCTGGCGGGGCGGCGATGCCGCCGGCGAGGAGATCGGCGGAGCCGCCTCGCGGCTGCGCGCCCGCTTCGGCCGGACGGCGGTGCGGAGTGTGGAGTTGACCGTCGATCCCGGGGACCTTCCTGAAAGGCGCTTCCGCTGGACCGACCCGGTGGCTGCGGATGCCGGGGGAGAGGGGCATGGCTCCCGGGTGCCGGGTGTACCCACGGGGCTCACATCGGCAGGGGGCACCTCCGAGGGGAGCAGAGGCAGGGCACCGGAGCATCGGCAGGCGGCGCCGGCGTCCGGAATCCCGGTGGCGGCGATGCCGCTGCTACGCCGATGACCGAGCTTCTCGACGGGATCGCCGATGTCCGGTTCGGCGCCTCGGGTGCCATCTGTGCCGTGCGCCTGGCCGGCGGCTGGGCCACGGTCAGCCGGGTCGCCAACCAGTGGCTGGTCGAGACCGATTGGTGGCGCACCCCGGTGCGGCGCCACTACGTCCGCCTGCTCCTCGCGAGCCGGGGAGGTGGCCGCCGAGCCACGGGGCCCGGGACGGCGGACCGGCAAGAGCCCGCGGACGAATGCGTCGAGCTCTACCGCGACCTGGAGACCGGCGATTGGCACTGGTCCCGCCGCTATGACTGAGGCCGGCGCGTCCGGCACGTTCTCAGTCAGGGAGCAGGGTGAGACACGGGCAGTGACGGGGGCGCACCACCGAGAAGTGGCGGCGGTCGAGGGTGGCGATCCTAGTCTCGTTGAGGCGCTCGGCGAGAGCGATGATCGAGGCGTCGACGAAGCCGAGCCGCAGGTCGGCGTAGATGAGCTCCAGCTCCGCGGCCCGG
>PLAX01000141.1:0-141 GCA_003135255.1 Candidatus Dormiibacterota bacterium
TCCCGCCAGGGAACCCATTTGAGGCGTATGTTCGCACCCCACGCCACCGGCGGCGTATGGGTCCCGCAATTCCCCCTTCCATCATTGGTACGGTTACACGCGCAATGAGAGTCCTGGTACTGGTGTGGGGCCGCCAGGTGG
>PLAX01000141.1:211-11997 GCA_003135255.1 Candidatus Dormiibacterota bacterium
GCCGGCTCGGCGTGGGCGGCGGCCTGACCGCCGCCCTGCTCAGCGACCACGTGAGGCCTCGGTCCGGCGAGAACCGGGCCGTCGCTTGGCTCCGGATCGCGCACCTCCTGGGCATCACGGCCGAGCGGCATGAGCCCCGCCTGGACCCCGGCCCGGCTGCCTCGCAGGAGGCCCTGGTCCAGCTCCACAGCACCGCCGTCGCCGACGGCAGGCTGCTGGTCGCCCTCGCCCCGGGCACCGGCCACTCCGACCTGCGCGGGCCCGACTCCCAGACCACCGGCTGGGACCCCGAGCGCTGGGCCCACCTCGCCAACCAGCTCGCCGCCCGCCACGGAGCCGCGATCGTCTTCGTGGGTGCGGCGGAGGACGAGGACGCCGCGACGACGGCGGCGACGGACATCGCCGCCCCTCACGCCGACCTCACGGGCCAGCTCGACGTGCTGGGGACGGCCGCGCTACTCCAGCTCTGCGATCTGGTCATCTGCGGGGACTCGCCACTCCTCCACCTCGCCGCCGCGGTGGGGACGCCGACCATCGGCCTCTTCGGCCCGACCGACGGGCGCCGGCGGGGCGCCTACGGCGCCGAGCACCGGCTGGTCCAGGCGCTCCCCCAGCGCCGCGGCCACCATCTGGTGCACGGACCGGGCGGGATGATGGAGCAGATCCGGGTGGAGGACGTCCTGGCGGCGATCGAGACGNNCCGGTCTGGATGCCGAGGTAGCGGTCCAGTCCCTCCAGCCGCGCTCCACCCCCGCAGAGGGCAATCCCCTCCTCGAGGATGCCGCGGCGGAGCGGGATCGGCGTCTCGTCGATCACCTCCTCGACCGCGTGGCCGATCTGGCGGGCGTGGGCGTCCACCAGGTCGGCGATCTCGATGGAGGCGATGCTGAGGGTTACCGACCCCTCCCCCACCCCGGCCCGGACCGGCATCCGGCGCTCCTCGTGGGGGCCGACGCACGCCAGGGACGCCACGATGTCCTCGGCCACCGTGGGCTCGATGACGGCGCCGTGCGTCTCCTCGATACGGCGGGCCACCGCGTCGCGGAGGGCGTCCCCGGCGCTCGTGATGGTACGGGTGGCAATGGTCCCCTCGGAGGCCAGGCTGGCCACGTCGGCGGTGGCCGCCCCGATGTCGACGATCAGGTAGCCATGGCTCCCGCTCGGCGCGTGCCCCGCGCCCATCGCCGCTGCGATCGGCGAGTCGATGAGGTAGGCGGTCCGGGTGCCGATCCGCGCGCAGATGTCGAGGATGACCAGACGGTCGTCGCCCCCCATCGCGGGGCAGATGGCCATGACCACGTCCGGGCGGAAGATGCGCTGCCTCCCGGCGGCACGGTTGACGAGCTGGTGCAGGAGGGCACCGACGGCTTCCAGATTGGCGATCGCCCCCGCGCCCACGGGACGGATCAGCTCCATCTCAGGGTCGCCGGCCAGCTCGGCGGCCGCCATCCCGGCCGCGCAATAGCCACGGCGCCGGTGCCGCGCCACCACCGACGGTTCGGTGATCATCAGCCCCTCACCGCGCACCACCGCCCGCACGCTGCCGGCGCCCAGATCGATCCCCAGCCTCTTGCCGAGCATCCGCAGCGATCCTCCGATCAATCTCCGATGACGCCCGAGAGGTCGCGGGCCGAGGACTCGCCAGGGCCGGGACGGACCCGTTCGAGGGTCACTCCCAGCGAGCGGAGCTTGGCCTCCAGGCTGTCGTAGCCACGGTCGAGGTGAAAGACGTTCTCCAGCTCCGTCGTGCCGTCAGCGCAGAGTGCGGCGATGACCAGCGCCGCCCCGCTCCGGATGTCGGGGATGGAGACGGCGGTGCCGTGCAGCGCGGCCGGGCCGGTGATGATCGCGCTCCGCCCCTCGACGGCGATCCGGGCGCCCATCTTGGCCAGCTCGGCGACGTGCCGGAAGCGGTTCTCGTAGAGAGCCTCACTGATGATGCTGATCCCCTCGGCCTGGGTCATCAGGGCCCCGAACTGCGGCTGAAGATCGGTGGCGAAGCCGGGGTGGGGCCAGGTGGTGACATCGACAGCGCGGAGTTTGCCGCCGGTCACGCGTACGTGGTGGCTTCCCTCGACGACGGTGCAGCCCGCAGCCTGCAGCTTGTTGCTCAGGGAACGGAGGTCGCCGGGGCGCATCCCGTTGACGGCGACATCGCCACCGGTCGCGGCCGCCGCGGTCATGTAGGTGCCGGCCTCGATGTAGTCGGTGGTCACCCGGTGGTGGGTCCCGTGCAGCAGGGTGCTCTGGCCCTCGACCACGATCAGCTCGCTGCCGACGCCGCTGATCCGGGCCCCCATCCCGACCAGGCAGCGGGCCAGGTCGTAGACGTGGGGCTCACGGGCGGCGTTGCTGATCACGGTGATGCCGTCGGCGAGGACCGCGGCCATCATCAGGTTCTCGGTGCCGGTGACGGTCGGCATGTCGAGGTAGATGTGGGCGCCCCGGAGCCGCTCTGCCCGGGCCACGAAGCTGGTGGCGGTCTCGGCCACCTCCGCCCCCATCAGCCGCAACCCCTCCAGGTGCTGCTCGACCCGGCGCATCCCGATGTCGTCCCCGCCCGGCTTGGCGATCTCCGCCTGGCCGGTCCGGCCGACCAGCGCCCCCAGGAGGAGGAAGGAGCCCCGCAGCCGCCGGGTCAGGTCGGCGCCCACCGAGGCCGCCTCGACCCGCCCGGCGTCGAGCCGCCAGCGACCGTCGGCGACCTTCTCCACGACGACCCCGAGGTGGCCGAGCATGGCCGCCATGGTCCCGATGTCCTCGATGTCCGGGACGTTGGTCAACTCCAGCGGCTCGTCGGTGAGGAGAGCCGCGGCCATGACCGGAAGGGCCGCGTTCTTGCTGCCGGAGATCGCGACCTCCCCGGTGAGCCGGCCACCACCGGTGATGCGGAGCAGGTCCATCGCGCCTACGGTACATGACCGCGGGGCGGGAGAATCGAGCCTCCCACAGGCCGCTCCGAACGCATCGTTCTGGTCGGAAGTCACCGCGCGGACCGGATAAGGGAGAATTCGCTCGCAGCCCTTTCCCGGAGGACACCATGGCAACGGCGACGGCAACCCCCCTGAGCAACGTAGAAGAGATCCTCGGCGAGGACGCGCAGGACCTGCTGCAGCACCGCTGCCAGACGGTCGCCAGCGACCAGCTCCACCTGCCCGGCCCCGACTTCGTCGACCGGGTGTGGTCGGTGAGCGACCGCAACCCGCGCGTCCTGCGCAGCCTCCAGACCCTCTTCGAGCATGGCCGCCTGAGCGGCACGGGCTACGTCTCGATCCTCCCCGTGGACCAGGGCATCGAGCACTCCGCAGGCGCCTCCTTCGCGCCCAACCCCATCTACTTCGACGGCGAGAAGATCGTCGAGCTCGCCGTCGAGGGTGGCTGCAACGCGGTGGCCTCCACCTTCGGCGTCCTCGGTTCGGTGTCGCGGAAGTGGGCGCACAAGATCCCCTTCATCGTCAAGCTCAACCACAACGAGCTGCTGACCTACCCCAACAAGTTCGACCAGGTGATGTACGGGACCGTCCAGCAGGCGTGGGACCTGGGGGCGGTCGCGGTGGGCGCCACCATCTACTTCGGCTCCGAGGAGTCGACACGGCAGCTTCAGGAGGTCGCGGTGGCCTTCGCCGAGGCGCACGAGCTGGGCATGGCCACCGTCCTCTGGTGCTACCTGCGCAACTCCGCCTTCACCAAGGACGGCATCGACTACGGGGTCTCCGCGGACCTGACCGGGCAGGCCAACCACCTGGGCGTCACCATCCAGGCCGACATCATCAAGCAGAAGCTGCCGGAGAACAACGGCGGTTACACCGCCCTCAAGTACGGCAAGACCAGCAAGCTCGTCTACGAGAAGCTGACCACCCCCCACCCCATCGACCTCACCCGCTACCAGGTGGTCAACTGCTACATGGGCAGGTCCGGGCTGATCAACTCGGGCGGCGCCTCGTCGGGTGCCGGCGACCTCAAGGAGGCGGTCCGCACCGCCGTGATCAACAAGCGGGCGGGCGGCACCGGCCTGATCAGCGGCCGCAAGGCCTTCCAGCGCCCCATGGCCGAGGGCATCGGTCTGCTCAACGCCATCCAGGACGTCTATCTGAACAAGGCGGTCACGGTCGCCTGACAGGTAGCCACCTGATCGCTGTCTGCGGGCCCACTCCGTGACCGTCTGCCACGGGGTGGGCCGAGCAGCATGTGTAACCCGGCGGACAGGCGGGGTACCGTAATCTGGAGACGACCGATCTCCCCACCTGGAGCCAGAGATCCGCGATGTTCAACATGAATGGCGGCATGGGCGGCGGTTCCAACCGCAGCCTGTACAACCCCTTCTCTTCCCGCCAGGGCTACGGCGAGACCCGTGGCTGGGCAAACCCCACCATGCAGGGGGCGATCAGCCTCCCCGAGAAGGTGATGGGGCTGACCTGCCTGCTGGTGCTCTGCGCCCTCGGCGGGATCCTGATCGGAATCAATGGGGTCAACACCGCCACCTCGGGCGGCGACATCCTCTGGTTCATCGCCATGATCGTCCTGGTGATGGCGACCCAGGCGCTGGCAGCGCGCCCCGGGATCGGCATGGTCCTCTTCCTCGCCTTCGGAGTGGTCACCGGGATCGCCGTCGCTCCGCTGATCCAGGGCCTGCAGGCCGGGGGCTACGAGTACATCGTCTACGAGGCCGTGGCCGCCACGGTGGCCACCACCGGCGGGATCACCCTCTACGCGCGGACCACGAGCCGCGACTTCAGCCGGATCGGGGGATGGCTCTTCGCCGCCCTGATCGGGGTCGTGGTGGCGATGGTGATCGGCATCTTCGTCCAGTCGACGGCCTTCCAGATCTTCATCTCGGCAGCCGCCTGCGTGCTCTTCTCGCTCTTCCTGCTCTACGACATCCAGCGGGTGACCACCACCGGCAACGCCCCGGGGAACGCGATCCGGATGGCGCTCAAGATCTACCTGGACGTCTTTAACCTCTTCCTCAACCTGCTGATGATCCTCATGATGACCCAGGGCGGCGGCGGTAATTCTCGACGCTGACGGGACCTTGGGCCTCCCCAGTTGATGGCCGCCGCCTATAGGTTTCAGCAACTCGGGGCGATCAGGATGGGGAGATGACAGCATCCACTCAGAGCCGGGTCCTCCCGGCCTCGGCGCGCCCCATCAGCGACGTCGCCGCGGAGGCGGGGATCGGGCCGGAGCTGCTCGAACCGTACGGACAGGGCGTCGCCAAGATCCGCCTGGAGGCACTCGATGCGCTTCCCCCAGACCGGAAGGCGCGCTACGTGGTGGTCTCCGCGATCACCCCGACCCCGCTCGGCGAGGGCAAGACGGTGACCACCATCGGCTTGGGCGACGGTCTGCGCCGGATCGGCCGGCGGGCCGTGATCTCGCTTCGGCAGGGGTCGATGGGCCCGACCTTCGGTGTCAAAGGCGGCGCGGCCGGGGGAGGCCGGAGCACGCTGATCCCCTTCGACAGGGTCGCCCTGCACCTGACCGGCGACATGCATGCGGTGACCGCCGCCCACAACCTGCTCTCCGCGATGGTGGACAACCATCTCTTCCAGGGCAACGCACTGAACCTGGAGCCCGCCACCATCTCCTGGCGCCGGGTGCTCGACGTCAACGACCGGGCGCTGCGCAACGTGGTCATCGGCCTGGGCGCCGCTCAGGACGGCGTGCCGCGGCAGAGCGGCTTCGACATCACCGCAGCCTCAGAGGTGATGGCGGTGCTCGCGCTCGCCACGTCGCTACGCGATCTGCGGTGCCGGCTCGGCCGCATCGTCGTCGGCCACACGCGCGACGGGAAGGCGGTCACCGCCGACGACCTGCACGCCGCCGGTGCGATGACGGTGCTGCTGCTGGAGGCGATCAAACCCAACCTGGTCCAGACGCTGGAGAGCACCCCGACCATCGTTCACGCCGGGCCCTTCGGCAACATCGCCCACGGCAACTCGTCGGTGATCGGCGACCTCATCGGCAGCCGGGCCGGCGACTACCTGGTCACCGAGGCCGGATTCGGCGCCGACATGGGAGCGGAGCGCTTCTTCGACATCAAGTGCCGGGTGAGCGGGCTGCGCCCCGACGCCGCCGTCGTGGTCGCCACCGTGCGCGCCCTCAAGGCGCACTCCGGGAAGCACCGCATCGTGGCCGGCCGATCCCTCCCGCCCCAGCTCTTCGTGGAGAACCCGGGTGAGGTGGAGGTCGGCGGAGCCAACCTGCGCAAGCAGGTCGAGAACTGCCGGCTCTTCGGCGTTCCCGTGGTGGTGGCCATCAACGCCCACCCCGAGGATCACCCGTCAGAGCACGCCGCCATCCGCCGGATCGCCGAGGAGATGGGCGTCCGCTGCGCCGTCCACACCAGCTACGCGGACGGTGGCGAGGGGGCGGTGGCGCTGGCCGACGCGGTCGTCGCAGCCTGCGACGAGAAGAGCGTTTTCCGGATGCTCTACACGGACGGCGCCAGCCTGGAAGAGAAGGTGGCCGCGGTGGCGACCCGGGTCTATGGGGCCGACGGCGTCACCTACGACAGTGTGGCCGCCCAGCAGCTTCGCCAGTGCGAGCGGGACGGATTCGGCGGCTTCCCGGTCTGCATCGCCAAGACCCAGCTGAGTCTCTCGTCCGATCCCAAGCTCAAGGGAGTTCCCACCGGCTGGACGCTCCCCATCCGGGAGGTGCGGGCCGCGGCTGGCGCTGGCTTCGTCTACCTTCGCAGCGGCGAGATGCGCACCATGCCCGGCCTGCCGAGCGCCCCGGCCGCAGAGCGCGTCGACATCGACGAGCAGGGCAACATCGTGGGGCTCTTCTGAGCCGCGCGGCCCACCGGCGGCCACGTCCTGGGAACCTGATGGGGCCAGGAAGTTCGGCACTCTCGTCCGGTGGGATCGCCGCGCCTGCCTCGCTACCGTGGTCCTCCGTCATGGCCTACCATCCCGGTCTGACCGTGCATCGGACCCGTTGATCAGCAGGGGCATCGCATGAACGCTGGGAGCGGAGGCTTCGATCCGGAGGGGGACGTTCGCCAAGCCCTGGCGGCCGTCGTGAGGGACCACGGGCCAGCCATCCTGGCCGACCCCCGGCACCTCGGCGGCGCCCTCAACGTCCTGCTCCCCACCGCACCCGAGGAGACCGGCATCCTGGTCGCCGCGGCGAGGGCGGGCACCAGCGCACAGCTCGCCCAGCAGGCCGCGATGGCCGGCCCCAGCGCCGCCCTCGAGGCGGTCTCCGCCAGCCTTGCCCAGAGCGGCGTGGTCGATTCTCGGGCCAGCAGTTGGGCTGTCAGAGAGATCGCCCGGGCCATGGGGTTCCCCATGGCCGACCCGCCCCCGGCAACGCCGATGCTGGGTGGAATGGCTCCCTGGCCGGTATCGGGTGCGGTCCCGGCACCGCCCCCGGCGCCCCCGGCACCCCCAGGCCCACCGCCCCTGTCAGTGCCCGCGACCATCCCTACCTTCGTTCTGCCGCCGACGCCGTCGCCGTTCACACCGCCACCGGCTCCATCGGCGTCCATCCCGCCAGGCGCCGCGTCCGCCTTCCCGGAGCCGAGCGCACCGTCGCCGTTCGCGGGGCCCAGCGCCCCCGGGCCGCTGGGGCAGGGCACCCCTGGTGGCCCGCCCCAGGGACCGCCATGGGCCGGTGCCGGGATTCCCTCCCGACCGTCACCCCCCGGACCACCGCCCGGATCGGGCTCGTCGGGAGGACCGCCCCCGCGGACCCCTCCCGCCGGCCCCCGCCGCAAGGGCCGGCGCCCGATTGCCCTGATCGCAGCTGCGGTCGTGTTCGTGCTGATCGTCGTCTACTTCATGGCCGCGGCGACCGTCGGCTTCTTCCCGTTCAGGGCGGCCGCCTCGGTCGCCACCCCCCCCACTCCGACACCGGCGCCCGCGTTCACGTCCACCCCCACCATCTCTCCCTCCTCCTCCCCCACGGCCAAGCCGTCCTCGTCCGCCAGCCCCTCGGCGACGGGCTCTCCGTCCCTCAGCCCGCTGGCCAGCCTGCTGCCCAGCTACGTCACCGGCAACACGGCCAACAGCTGCTCCCCGGTACCGACCGACGACGAGCTGGCGAGCGGCGTGAGCGCCGAGGAGCTCTGCGACCTGACCCAGAACCAGAACGTCGCCGAGACCTACGTCCTCTATGTGGGCTTCCCGACCGAGGGCCTGGCCACCACCTACTTCAACTCCCTGCTCACCGGCAATGGCATGAAGACGACCCAGGGCAACTGCCAGAACCTCACCCTGGTGACCGCCTCCGACGGCAGCTCGCAGTACTGCGAGGGCACGTACAAGACGACCGGCGCCCACAGCAACAGCGGTTCCTACTTCGTCTTCACGGGCAGCCCGAGTTTCCAGCTGGGCAACAGCAACCCGGTCTCCAGCCTGGACGTCTGCTCGGCTGACAACAGCGTCGACGTGCTCGGGTTCACCGACCCGTCCTACGCGGCGGTGGGGATTGCCATGAGCTGCCTCGGCATCGAGAAGGACCAGGAGGTCAACTCGGACTTCCTGGCGGGCAACTTCTTCCTGGGAAGCTGACCCGTTCAGGACGCTCCGGGGTGACTCCCGCGATCCCGCCGGCGGCGGCGGACCTCGGCCACCTTGAGCCGGTAGAGGGCCCGCTCCAGCTTGGCGGCGGCCATGGCGTCGCCGGCATGCTCGGCCAGCGCCTCCTCGGCAGCACGGCGCGCAGCCTCGGCCCGTGTCTGGTCGATGTCCTCCGCCCGCTCGGCAGCATCGGCGAGGATCACGACGCGGTCGGGGAGCACCTCCAGGAAGCCGCCCGAGACGAAGAGGAACTCCTCCACCCCGTCGTTGCGCACCATGACCTCGCCGGTGCGGAGCGGGGTGAGCAGGGGGATGTGGTGGGGCAGCACCCCCAGGTCACCGTCCGCTCCCGGCGCGAGCACGAAGTCGGCCTCCTGGGAGAGCACACGGCCCTCCGCGGTGACCAGCTCAACGTTCAGCTTCGCCATCAGCTGCCCTTGTCCGGCTTCGCCTTCTTCGCGCGGCCGGATGCCGGAGCCGCCTTCTTGGCCGGGGCGGCAGCCTTCTTGGGCGCGGGTTTGGCGACGATCTTGTGCACCGGGAGCTCCGCCGGCTCCTCGGCCGCGGGTTTCTCGGTCTTCTCGGCGGCGGCCTTCTCGCGCTTCTCGGCCGCGGGCTTCGCGCTCTTCTCGGCAGCCGGCGCCTCGGTCTTCCCAGCGGCAGGCTCCTCGCTCTTCTCGGCCGCGGGCTTCGCGCTCTTCTCGGCCGCGGGCTGGTCGGTCTTCTCGGTGACGGGCTTCTGCTCAGAAGACTTCGCTGTCTCCTCCGCCGGCTCCTCGTCCTCGGTGGCCGGCGCGGCCGCCGCGGCGGCGCCGCCCTCAGCACCCGTCCCCTCCATCTCCTGCCCCTTGGCGACCGCCTGGTCGATGGTCCCGACCATGTAGAAGGCGTCCTCCGGGAGGTCGTCGTGCTTCCCGTCCAGGATCTCGGCAAAGCCGCGGATGGTCTCCTCGAGCTTGACGTAGATGCCCGGACGCCCGGTGAAGACCTCGGCCACCTTGAAGGGCTGGGAGAGGAACCGCTGCACCCGCCGGGCTCGCTGGACCGTCAGCTTCTGGTCGTCGGTCAGCTCCTCCTGGCCGAGGATGGCGATGATGTCCTGGAGGTCCTTGTACTCCTGCAGGATCCGCTTGACCCCGGTGGCGACCCGGTAGTGCTCCTCCCCGACGATGCGGGGATCGAGGGCGCGGCTGGTCGAGTCGAGCGGGTCCACGGCGGGATAGATGCCGATCTCGGTGAGGGCGCGGGAGAGCGACACGGTCGCCCCCAGGTGGGCAAAGGTGGTCGCGACCGCCGGGTCGGTGAAGTCGTCCGCAGGGACGTAGACGGCCTGGACCGAGGTGATCGAACCCTTCCGCGTGGAGGTGATGCGCTCCTCGAGATCGCCCATCTCGGTGGCGAGGGTGGGCTGGTAGCCGACCGCGCTCGGCATCCGTCCGAGCAGCGCCGAGACCTCGGCCCCGGCGAGCACGTAGCGGAAGATGTTGTCGATGAAGAGGAGGACGTCGGCGCTCTTCTCGTCGCGGAAGTACTCGGCCATGGTGAGGCCGGTGAGAGCGACCCGGGCGCGAGCCCCGGGAGGCTCGTTCATCTGCCCAAAGACCAGCGCGGTCCGATCGAGGACCCCGGACTCCTTCATGTCGCCGTAGAGGTCGCGGCCCTCGCGGGTGCGCTCTCCGACCCCGGCGAAGACCGAGTAGCCGCTGTGCTCCTCGGCGATGTTGCGGATCATCTCGTTGACGATCACCGTCTTGCCCACCCCAGCACCGCCGAAGAGGCCGATCTTGGAACCCTTGGAGAAGGGGCAGATCAGGTCGATGACCTTGAGCCCGGTCTCCAGGATCTGCTGGCTCACGTCCTGCTCGCTGACCGGGGGCGGCTTGCGGTGGATGGGGTGGCGCTCCGCATCGGGCGCCGGCATGGCGTCGATGGGATCTCCGATGACGTTGAACATGCGGCCCAGGGTCACCTCGCCCACTGGGACGGTGATCGGCGAACCCGTGTTCACCACCTCGTCGCCGCGGCGCAGGCCGTCGGTCGAGTCCATGGCGATGGTCCGGACCACGCCGTTGCCCAGATCCTGCTCGACCTCCAGCACCAGCCGGCCGCCCTCGCGGGCGATCTCCAGGGCATCGTAGGTGTGCGGGAGCCTTCCGCCGGCGAAGGACACGTCGACGACGGGCCCCATGATCTGGACGATCCGGCCCTTGCCGGTGACTGTCTTCGGAGCTGCCATTTGACCCATGACTCCTTGAATCGCTCGTTCAGGCCTCGTCGAGGGCGGTGGAACCACTCACCACCTCCATCAGTTCGGTGGTGATGCTGCTCTGCCGCTCCTTGTTGGCCGTGAGGGTCAGGCTNNGCCCGGTAGACCTGCGCCTCGACATAGCGGGGCAGGAGGGCGTCGAGGACCTCGGCGGAGTCGGGCTCGTACTCGAAATCGGCAGCCGCGGGGGCGGCATCAGCGGGCGGTTCGACGGGGAGCAGCCGCTGCAACGTCACCTCCTGCCGGCCGTTGCTGATGAAACGCGCGTAGATCAGATCGACCTGGTCGCACTCGCCCTTCTCGTACCGCTCCATGGCGACGCTGATCGCGGGCAGGATGGTGCTGAGCGTGGGCCGGTCCCCGTAGTTGCTCACGTCGGCGATCAGGTTCCGGCCCATCCGGCGCATCGTGTCGCGGCCTCTGCGGCCGATGGTCACCACCTCGGTCGGGACACTTCCGGTCGCGCTCTCGCGCAGCGCCACCCGGACGCTGTTGCTGTTGAGCCCGCCCACCAGCCCACGGTCGCTGGTCACCAGGACGAGGCAGCGGTGGGAGACGGGGCGGACCGCCAGGAAGGGATGATCGCCACCGGAGGAGCGGCTCATGAGCTGGGCCATCACGCCGGTCAGCTCGTCCGCGTAGGGACGGGCATTCTGCATCCGCTCCTGGGCACGGCGCAGCTTGGAGGCCGCGACCAGCTCCATCGCCTTGGTGATCTTCTGGGTGTTGGCGACGGTGCGGATGCGCCGGCGGAGGTCGCGCAGGCTGGGCATCAGTGAGCCACCACTACGCGTAGTCCTTCTTGAAGTCCTCGATCGCCGCCCGCAGCTCGGCCTCCAGCTCCGCGGAGACCGCCCCCTCCTTGACGATGGTCTTCTCCAGATCGGGGTGGTTCTGCTCCAGGAAACGGAGCAGCGAGCGCTCAAAGTCGGAGATGCGGTTGACCGGCACGTCGTCGAGGTAGCCACGAGTGCCGGCGAAGATGGCCATCA
>PLAX01000217.1 GCA_003135255.1 Candidatus Dormiibacterota bacterium
GACAAGGACTTCCATATCAGCCACTCACCACTGCGAGTTGGGCGGCGAGCTCCCCGGGGTCCGTGGTCGGCACCCGGCAGACGAAGCCCTCGCAGACGTAGGCGGCGGGGCGACCGTTGATGAGTGACCGGCCGGCGAGCAGCGGCACGGAGCCGCCGGCGCCCCAGGCCAGCACCCGGTACGGGTCGCGGCGCACCCACACCTCCCGGAGCAGCCACCGGGTGGCGGCGTCATCGGCGGCGCCCGCGATCGCCACCTCCCGGGAGGGGGCGACCAGCTGGTCGAGGACGCAGGCGAGGCTGCCGAGAGCGAGCGGAGCCCGCGCGATGGCCGGGACCAGGGGCCGGACGATCTCCCGGGCGCTCTCCCGCCAGCGCTCTTCGCCGGTCAGGCCGGAGAGCCGGAGGAAGAGCTGCGCCGCCATCGACCGGCCGGCGGGGAGCGGATTGTCCTCCAGGCCGCGGGGCCGGATCAGCAGTGGCTCGGCGTCCGCGGCGGTGTCGAAGTAGCCGCCCTCGGGATCGCGGAAACGCGTCTCGATCTCCCCGGCGAACCCGACCGCGCGCTCGTAGTGGCTCGCCTCCCCGGTCGCCTCGTAGACCGCCAGCAGGCCGTCGCCCAGGAGGGCCACGTCCTCCAGGAAGGCGTTGACCCCGGCGGCACCGGGCATCCAGCTCCGGCGCAGGCGCCCGTCGACGACCAGCTCATCGAGCAGGAAGGTCGCGCAGTTTTGGGCAACTTCGACATAATCTGGGCGCGCCAGGGCGCTCCCGGCCTCGGCGAAGGCTCGCAGTGCCAGGCCGTTCCAGGCGGTGACCACCTTGGCGTCTCGGCCCGGGGCAACGCGCTGGAAGCGCGAGGCGAGAAGCCCGCGGCGGAGACCCTCCACCCGCTCGGCCGCCTCGCCCGGGTCGATTCCCAGCTCGCGGGCGAGCTGATCCGGCGTCACGGCGAGCGACAGCACGCTGCTGCCCGCCTCGAAGCTCCCCTGCTCCGGCACACCGAAGACCCGGCAGGCAAGTGCCGCCTCCTCCGGGTCGGCCACGGCCGCGCGGACCTGCTCCGGGGTCCAGACGAAGTACCGCCCCTCCACGCCCTGGGAGTCCGCGTCCTGCGAGGAGGCGAAGCCGCCGCCCGGGAGGCGCATCTCCCGGACGAGGTGGTCGAGGGTCAGCTCCACCGCGCGGCGGTAGGCAGGATCGCCGGTCAGCAGGTGCGCATGGAGGTAGACCACGGCCAGCTGGGCGTTGTCGTAGAGCATCTTCTCGAAGTGGGGGACGGCCCATGCGGCGTCGACGCTGTAGCGGTGGAAACCGCCGCCCAGTTGGTCAAAGATGCCACCCCGGAGCATCCGGTCGAGGGTGGTCCTGGCAGCGGCCGCCGCCTCTCCGTCCGAGCCGGCGAAGCCGCGGCGGAGGAGCAGCTCCAGGGCCGCTGGGTGGGGGAACTTGGGAGCACCGCCGAAGCCGCCGTGCCGCGCGTCGATCTGCTCCACGAGCCGCGCCACCGCCCGGGTGACGACCTCGGCGGAGGGCTCCTCCCCTGGCGGGAGCGGCGGAGGATCCAGAGCCCGGCGGATCTCGGCCCCGGTCCGCTCGACGTCCTCCCGGCCCTGCCGGTAGGCGTCGGCGGCGGCGCGGAGGACGGCGGGGAACCCGGGCATGCCACCACGCGGCACGGGAGGGAAGTACGTCCCGCCGAAGAAGGGGACGCCGGCGGGGGTGAGGAACACGGTCATCGGCCAGCCCCCCTGGCCGGTCATCGCCTGGACCGCCTCCATGTAGACGGCATCCACGTCGGGGCGCTCCTCGCGGTCGACCTTGATGTTGACGAAGAGCTCGTTCATCAGAGCGGCGGTCCCCGGATCCTCGAAGCATTCGTGCGCCATCACGTGGCACCAGTGGCAGGCGCTGTAGCCGACCGAGAGGAGGATGGGGCGGTCCGTCTCGCGTGCCGTCCTCATCGCCTCCTCGCCCCAGGGATACCAATCGACCGGGTTGCCAGCATGCTGGCGGAGGTAGGGGCTGGATGCGGTCGCGAGGCGATTGGCCATGCCGGCGGGAGCGATCAGCTCCGGCGGCGCTGGGCGAGGCCGACCAGAGCGAGCGGGAGCACCGCCGCTCCCCAGCGGGGAGGCGCGGATGGCGGGCCGTCGGGGACCCGGGTCCATCGGTTGGGCACTGCGGTGAGACTATCGCAGCGGGAGGCTGCCACCAAGCGTTTCCAGGGCGTCCGGGGGGTCCGCGTTGACAGCGATCATGCGCGCCCATCACCATGCGTGGAACGAGCCGGTCCCACCTCGCAAATACGCTCAATCCATGGGGCCGGGTCGCGACGGGGATGAATGCCGCCTGACGGGGCAACGGAGGCCGGCGCTCTGGGCGCCGACGCGACGCGCGCAGAGGATGGCGCCGTCGTCACCCTCCGGCAGCTACCCCAGGAGTACCTCGGCGATCCCGTCTTCCTCCGGCGGTTCCGGGCCGAGGCCCCGATCGTCGCCCACCTCGACGGCACCTACGTGGTCCGCACCCGCGCCTACGTCGAGGACGCCTTCGGGATGGCCCTGGTGACCGACTACGTGGACGGGGCCTGGCTGCGCCAGCTGATGGCCACGGCCGGGACCCTTCGGGACGTGGAGACCGCGCTGGTGGTGCTGCGCGACACCCTGCTGGGGCTGGAGTCGGCGCACCGCGAGGGGATACTCCACCGCGATCTGCGCCCGGAGAAGATCCTGGTCGACCGCCGGGGGGTCTCCCGGGTGGCGGAATTGGGGATGGTCGCGCGCACCGCGGGCGGACACTGGATCCAGGGGACGCCGGAGTACATGGCGCCCGAGCTGTGGCGGGACGAGGAGCCGAGCATTGAGACCGATCTCTACGCGGCGGCGGTGGTCCTCATCGAGTGCCTGACCGGGGCGCCCCCCTACCTGGGCGGATCCGCAACCGTGCGCGAGCAGCACCTGGGCGCTCCCCTGCCCGGCCCCGAGCTGCCCGAGGAGATCGCGCCGCTGGTGCGCTTGGGGATGGCCAAGTCGCCGCGCCAGCGCTACCTCCGAGCATGGGACTTCGCCGAGTCGGTCGAGGCCGCCGGCATGACGGTGGGCGGGGCGGAGTGGGAGCGCCGCGGCCGCCGCCGCCTCGCCACCGCCGTCGCGGCGGTGCTCGGCCCGCCGCCCGGGGGCGAGATGAACGACTCCCACCGGGGCCTGATCGGGCGGGCCCGCTTCCGGCGGAGGGTCCAGAGCTAGCAGGGGTCCCTGCCGGTCCCGGCCGCGTGCTCCGCGATCGCCTGCCGGTACACCTCGACGGTGCGCAGGGCGACCTGCTCCCAGGTGAACCTCTCCAGCACCCGGCGCCGTCCGGCGGTGCCGAGCCGGGTCGCGAGATCGGGGTCGGCGATCAGCTGATTGATCCTCTCCGCGAGAGTGGCCTCGAAGTGCCGGGCCGCTGTCGCATCGGAGGCCACCGCCTCGGGGTCGCAGGGGACCAGGTAGCCGGTCTCCCCGTCGACAACGATCTCCGGGATGCCGCCGACAGCGCTCGCGACCACCGCCGCCTCGCAGGCCATCGCCTCGAGGTTGACCAGGCCGAATGGTTCGTAGATGGAGGGGCAGACGAAGGCGGTGGCGTGGCTCAGGACCTGGATCAGCTCGGGCCGCGGCACCATCTCCTCGATCCACACCAGGGATGCCCCCGCCGCCTGCGCCGCATCGCGGAGATTCCGGGTCTCGGCGGCGATCTCCGGCGTGTCGGGAGCGCTGGCGATGAGCACGATCTGGGCGGCGCGGTCGATCCGCGGGGCGGCGCGGAGGAGATGGTCGAGACCCTTCTGGCGGGCGATCCGTCCGACGAAGAGGATGAGCGGGCGGACGGGGTCGATGCCGTAGCGGACCAAGGCGGCGTCACCGTGGTCGGGGACGTAGGCCCGAGCGTCGATGCCGTTGTAGATGGTGTGGACGCGGCCGGGGTCCACCGCCGGGTAGCAGGCGAGCAGATCCTGGCGCATCGCCTCCGAGACGGCGATCACCGCGTCGGCGGAGAGCAGGGCGGTGCGCTCGCAGAAGAGCGAGAGGGCGTAGCCGCCACCGAGCTGCTCGGCCTTCCAGGGGCGGAGCGGCTCGAGGCTGTGGGAGGTGCAGACGTGGGGGACGTCCCAGACCAGCTTCGCCAGGTGCCCGGCAAGGTTCGCGTACCAGGTGTGCGAGTGGACCAGGTCCATCCCCTCCAGCCCTCCCGCCATGGCGAGATCCACCGACATCGCCGCCAGCGCGGCGTCCTCGGGCCTGCCTCCCTGGAGCGCCTCCCAGGGCTGGTAGGCGGCGGCCACCAGCGGCGAGCTGCGCGGCTCTCCGAAGCAGTGCACCCGGACGTCGACGTGGCGGGCGAGCTCCCGGGCCAGGTACTCGACATGGACGCCGGCGCCGCCGTACACGTCCGGGGGGTACTCCCGGGTGAGAATTCCGACCCGCATCAGTCGACGGGCTCGATGACCTGGCGCTTGGCGACCACCACGATGCCGTTGGCAGAGACGGTGAAGCGCCGGGCCTCGATCTTGGGGTCCTCACCGATCACCGCGCCGGGGGGGACCACCACCTCCTTGTCGATGATCGCGCGCCTGACCAGCGCGCCTTCGCCGACCTCCACCCCGGACAGCAGCACGCTGTCCTCTACGGTCGCGCCCCAGCCCACCCGCACCCCGGGGGAGAGCACCGAGCGGCGCACCGTGCCGCCGGAGACGATCACCCCCGGGCTCACGATCGAGTCCACCGCTATGCCGCGCCGGCTCTCCTCGTCGAAGACGAACTTGGCCGGAGGCAGCGGTCCGTAGAAGGAGTAGATCGGCCACTCCAGGTTGTAGAGGTTGAACATCGGGACCACCGAGATGAGGTCCGTATGCGCGTCGTAGTAGGAGTCCAGCGTCCCGACGTCGCGCCAGTAGCCGTGATCCAGCTCGGTGCTCCCGGGGACGACGTTGTGCTCGAAGTCGTAGACCGCCGCCTCACCCCTCTCCACGAGGTGGGGAATGATGTCGCCGCCGATGTCGTGGCGGCTGGTCTGCTTCTCCGCGTCCTCGACCAGGGTGTCGACGAGGAACGGGGCGGTGAAGACGTAGTTGCCCATCGAGACGCGGCAGCGCTCGGGGTCGTCGGGAAGGCCGCTGGCCCGGGCGGGCTTCTCGTGGAAGGCGGTGATCCGGTCGCCGTCACACTCGATGACACCGAACTCGCTGCACTGGGAGGTGGGGACCTTGACCGAGGCGACCGTCACCCCGGCCCCGCTCGCGATGTGCTGTGCCAGCATCTGGCGCGGGTCCATCCGGTAGAGGTGGTCCGCTCCGAAGACGAGGACGTAATCGGGCTTCTCGTCGCCCAGGAGGTTGAAGTTCTGGTAGATGGCGTCGGCCGACCCCGAGAACCAGCGCGGCCCGCGGCGCATCTGGGCCGGCACCGGGGTCACGTAGTTGCCGAGCAGCGGGGAGAGCCTCCAGGCCTGGCTGATGTGGCGGTCGAGGCTGTGGCTCTTGTACTGGGTGAGGACCGCGATCCGGGTGAACTCGGCGTTGACCAGGTTGCTCAGCACGAAGTCGATGAGCCGGTAGACGCCGCCGAAGGGGACGGCCGGCTTGGCCCGGTCCTTGGTGAGCGGCCAGAGCCGCTTGCCCTCACCGCCCGCGAGGACGATGGAGAAGACGCGCGGCGGACGGCGCAATGCTCCGGCGGGGTCGGCGACCCCAGATCGCTGATCTGCCATCTCCGTCAGCGATCATGGCAGACCGCCATGGGGTATGGGTTGTCGGGCGGGGTCCACGCGGCGAGGTCGGCTCATCCAGCGGAGCGGGGCCCCTCGGCGGGGCGGACCGCCATCTCGGATCGAGAGTGGCGTGCCTGGTCGGGGACGAGCATCACGGTCACCGCGGAGGCGGCGAAGGCGAAGCCGGCGGCCACCGCGAGCGCAGCCAGCAGACTTACCCCGAGAAGCGGCCCCGCGACCGCGGAGCCGATCGGATTGCCCACGAAATTGAGCGACATGCTGACCGCGAAAGCCCGCCCATACCAGTCCGGGTCGGTGCGACGCTGCCGCATCGAGAACATCCCGATGTCGATCGGGCCGCCGGCGCCCCCGAAGACCAGCATGGCCAGGGTCACCACGAGGAGGTTGGGGGCGACGGCCAGGAGCACCAGGGCCACACCGATGGCGAGCATCCCGGCGACGATCAGGGGGCGCTCGCGCCCCTGGCTGCCCCGATGGCCGAGGACGACCGCGACGATCCCGCCGCTGACGGCGCTGAGCGCCCAGAGGGCGCCGACGATGGCGGCGTTCTGGTGGAAGTGGTCGAGGACGAGGACCGGGAGGGCGATGATCAGGATCCCGGAGGCCACGTTGGACACCGAGAGACTGATCGCCAGGCCGCGCAGGGAGGCGTTCCGGGCAACGTAGGCGAGCCCCGCCCAGGCATCGCGGACGACGGACTGGGACCTGGGCTCTGACGGGGGCAGCGGCAGCGGCTCCATTCCCAGCAGCGAGAGCACGGCGGCGACGAAGACGGCGGCAGTCGCCACCAGGGCGGCGGGCCTGCCGATCAGCCCCGCGATCACGGCGGCCAGGGGGGCTCCGATGACGGCGGCGACCACGTAACCGGCGCTGTCGGCCGCGTTGGCCCGGTCCCAGAGGAGGCGGGGCACCAGCATGGGAAAGAGGGTCCGGGCCCCGGCGCTGCTCAGCGGGTTGGTGAACGAGCCGAGCGCCGCGATGCCGACCAGGAGGCCCGCGCTGAGAACCCCGGTGGCGCCGAGGGTCACGATCAGGATCAGGGTCAGGGCGGCGACGGAGTAGTCGAGCATGATCAGCCGGATTCGCCCGGAGCGATCGAGGAGGGCGCCGGCGATGGGGCTGAACACGGTCCCGGGAAAGACGCTGGCGAAAACCGTGATCCCGGCGATCGCGGGGGAGTGGAAGCGCTGCAGCACGAAGAGCACGAGGGCGACGGTCCACATCTGCCCGCCGATGCGGCCGAGCAGCGCCGCCACCATCACGCGGGGCAGCCCGCGGACCTGGAGCAGGCTGCGGTAGGTGGCGGGGAGCGTGGTCGAGGTACTCCTGGTCGGAGGACGAGGGCTGGGGCCGGCGGAGATCCGCCGCCTGCCCGAGGTCAACCGGGCGCGCGACGGGAGGCCGGAGAGGGAGGGCTGGCGCAGGCCAGGTTGCAGATACTAGTCCGTCGCCGGCCGAGCTCCCCTGCGAGCCCGCGCCGCTTCCCGCGCCTCGCCGCCCGGGCTCAGGACGCGAGACACCCCGTCATCCCCTCCTACGGCGGAGGTCCGACCGCACGCTCGAGGAGCCTCAGCAGGGTGGTGCATTCGTCGTCGGTGAGGCCTTCCAACGACTTGCCCACGCCCTCCCGCCAGGCGGCCTCGCGGCGCCGCAGCAGATCCCGGCCCCGGGGGCTGAGCGTGACGCGGACGAGCCGGCGGTCGCCCGGATCGCTCATTCGCTCGACGAGGCCGAGCTTCACCAGGCGGTCGGCCATCTGGGTGGCACTGCTCAGCGAGGCGGCCTCGAGGCAACCGGCGAGCTCGCCCATGGTCACCCCGCTGCGGCGGGCGATGACATGCAGCGCGTGCATCTGCTGGAAGGTCACTGCCCCCATCTCGGCATGGACGTCGGGGGGGATGACCCGGGTGAGCCGGCGGTGCATGCGCGGCTGCAGGTCCAGGAACTCGTCGATCAGCTCGGCGCGGGAGCGCGCGGCGGATGTGGTGCCGGCGTTCGGGGTCAACTCACCTCCTCCAGCGCGTTGGCGAACTGACTGGCGTAGAGGTCGTAGTAGAAGCCGCGGCGCTCCATCAGCTCGGCGTGACTGCCCTGCTCCACGATCCGCCCGCTGTTCATGACGACGATGGTGTCCGCATTGCGGATCGTCGAAAGACGGTGGGCGATCACGAAGCTGGTGCGTCCATGGCGGAGGCGCGCCATCGCCTCCTGGATGAGCACCTCGGTGCGGGTGTCGACGTTGCTCGTGGCCTCGTCCAGGATCAGGATGGTCGGGTCGGAGAGGAAGGCACGGGCGATGGTCAGGAGCTGCCGCTCGCCGGCGGAGATGTTGGATGCATCCTCGTCCAGGACGGTGTCGTAGCCGTGGGGAAGGGTGCGCACGAAGTGGTCCGCGTGAGCGGCCTTGGCGGCGGCCACCACCTCGTCGGTGCTGGCGCCGCTCTTGCCGTAGGCGATGTTGTCGCGGACGCTCCCCGCGAAGAGCCAGGTGTCCTGCAGCACCATGCCGAACATCTGGCGGACACTGGCGCGGGACAGCTCGTGTGCGTCGACGCCGTCCAGGTAGATGTGTCCGCCGTCGATCTCGTAGAAGCGCATCAGAAGATTGACGATGGTGGTCTTGCCCGCCCCGGTCGGCCCCACGATGGCGACCGTCTCACCCGGGTACACGTCCAGGTCGAAGTCCTGGATGAGCGGCTTGTCGGGCTGGTATCGGAAGGAGACGTTCTCCAGGACGACGCGCCCCTGGGCGGCGAGCAGGGCAGGAGCACCGGCGCTGTCGGGTGTCTCCTCGTCGGCTGCCAGGAACTCGAAGACCCGCTCGGCCGAGGCCAGACCCGACTGCAGCAGGTTCATCTGGCTGGCGATCTGCATGATCGGGTTGGTGAACTGGCGCGAGTACTGGATGAAGGCCTGGATGTCGCCCAGCGACATGGCCCCATTGACCGTCAGGTACCCACCGATGACAGCGATGGCCACGTAGTTCAGGTTGGAGAGGAACATCATCGCGGGCTGGATGAGCCCGGAGAGGAACTGGGCCCGGAAGCTGGGCTCGTAGAGGGCCTGGTTCTCGCGATCGAATTCTTCCAGCGTCCGGCGGGAGCGACCGAAGACCTGGACCAGGGCATGGCCGGTGTGGGTCTGCTCCACGAGGCTGTTCACCGTGCCGGTGCGGGCCCACTGTGAGGTGAACTGCTTCTGGGATCGCCGCGCCACCAGGAAGGTGACCCCGATCGACATCGGCACCATCACCAGCGAGATCAGGGCCAGCAGCGGGCTGATCCAGAGCATCATGGCGAGCACCCCGAGGATGGTGAGGATCGAGGTGAGCAGCTGACTGAGACCCTGCTGGAGGGTCGTGGTCACGTTGTCGATGTCATTGGTCACGCGGCTCAGCACGTCGCCGTGGGGATGGCTGTCGAAGTACTGGAGGGGCAGCCGGGCGAGCTTGGCCTCCACGTCGCGGCGCATGCCCGAGACGGTGCGCTGCGCAACCCCGGCCATGATGTAACCCTGGGCCCAGCTGAAGAAGGCGCCCACGAGGTAGAGGAGGGCGATCACCCCCAGGCTCACGCCGAGCTGGTTGAAGTCGATCCCATGGCCGGGGTTCACCGTGGTGCCGGTCAGCAACTGCGCCAGCGGGCTATGGTGCAGTCTCAGGTACGCCTCCGCTTGAGCCTGGGTCATCCCCGCGGGAAGGGATTTGCCGATGAGGCCGTCGAAGAGCAGGTTGGTGGCATTGCCGATGATCCGGGGCGCGGCCACCAGCATCCCGACCCCTGTCGACCCGATCAGCGCGGCGGCGGCGATCCGCCAGCGATCGGGACGGAGCCGCGCCACCAGCTGCCGCAGCGCTCGCCAGAGATCCTTGGCACTCTTGGGGGGACCGGCCGCTGCCATCCGGCCCGGCCCACCGAAGCCGCCTCTGCCGTGCCCGCCCCCGGGCCCGCGCATCATGCCGCGTTCTCCCCGAGCTGGGAGACCACGATCTCGCGGTACTCGTCGCAGGAGACCATCAGCTGCTCATGGGTCCCGGACCCGACGACGGCACCGTCGTCCAGGACGATGATGCGGTCCGCGTTGAGGATGGTGCTCACCCGTTGGGCGACGATCACCACCGTGGCGTTGCGGGTCTCCGCGCTGAGCTGCGCGCGCAGCCGCGCGTCAGTGGTGGCGTCCAGGGCAGAGAAGCAGTCGTCGAAGAGGTAGATCAGCGGCCGTTTGATGACGGCCCGGGCGATCGCCAGCCGCTGGCGCTGGCCGCCCGAGACGTTGGTCCCGCCCTGGTCGATGGGAGCCTCGAGCTGCCCATCCATGGTGGCCACGAAATCGCGGGCCTGGGCGACCTGGAGGGCGTGCCAGACGTCGGCGTCGTTGGCGTCCTCGGCGGCGAAGCGCAGGTTGTCCGCCACGGTGCCGCCGAAAAGGTATGCCTGCTGGGGTACCAGCCCGATGCTGGCCCACAGCTCCTCGAGCGCGCGATCCCTGACGTCGATGCCGTCGATCAGCACCGCGCCCGAGGTCGGATCGAAGAAGCGCGGGACGAGATTCAGCAGGGTCGTCTTGCCGGCGCCGGTGCCGCCGATGATCGCGGTGGTCTCCCCCGGCTGGATCTGGAAGGAGAGGTCGCGCAGCACCAGATCCTCGCCGCCCGGGTAGCCGAAGCTCACGTTGCGGAACTCGACGATCCCCATCGAGTGGGACGGGGTGATCGGGTGCTGCGGGCTCGTGGTGGCAGGCTCGACACGCTCCACCGCGGCGATGCGCTCGGCGCTCGCCTGGGCGCGCGGGACGAGGATCACCATCACCACGGCGAGCAGCACCGACATCAGGATCTGCATGATGTAGGCGAGGAAGGCGGTGAGGTTGCCGATCGGCATCTGCCCGCTGCTGATCAGGTGGCCGCCGAACCAGAGGACCGCAACGCTGGAGAGGTTCATGATCCCCATCAGCGCCGGCATGGCCAGCACGAAGATCCGGTTGACCCGCAGGCCGGTCGCGGTGAGGCTGGCGTTGGCGGTGGCGAAGCGGCGCTCCTCGTCCTCACCGCGGACGAAGGCGCGGATCACCCGGACGCCGGTGATCTGCTCGCGCAGCACCTGGTTGATCCGGTCGATCTTCACCTGCATCGACTTGAACTGGGGTACGGCGACGAACAGCATGGTGAGCACCAGCACGGCCATGAGGGGCACCGCCACCACCAGGAGGAGGGAGAGGGTGGCGTCCTCGTGGATGGCCATGATCACGCCGCCGACCATCATGATCGGGGCCGCCACCATGAGCGTCAGCGCCATCTGCAGGAAGATCTGGATCTGCTGGACGTCGTTGGTGTTGCGCGTGATCAGCGAGGCCGTGCCGAAGCTGTTCATGTCGCGCGCGGAGAAGCGCATGACCCGCGAGAAGACGGTGGCGCGCAGGTCGCGGCCCACCCCCATCGAGGTGCGCGAGGCGAAGTAGGTGGCGATGACGGCGGCCACGCCGCTCAGCAGCGTCAGTGCCAGCATCCACGCGCCGGTGCGCCAGATGTACCCGACGTCCCCCTTGGCGATGCCGTTGTTGATGATGTCGGCGGTGAGGTTGGGCAGGTACAGGCCGAGTACGGTCTGGATGACGATCAGCCCCAGGACGATCGCGACCAGCCACCGGTAGGGGCGGAGGCGGGTCAGCATCATGCGGACCAGGGTCACGGGCGAAGCCTCCGAGGTCGCCCCATCACCATCGGGAGGGGCAGGGGCCGGACAGAAGGGTCAGGGGTGGTGGCACCCGAGGTCACATCCTACATGTACTGCACCATTCTTGTCCAGCAAGATTGAGGTCATGTAGGGGATTTGTTACCGTCTGCCCCAGCCCTGCCAGCCCGGCGGCGCGACCAGACGATCAGGGCCACGCCGGCCACGGCGATGACGCCGAGGCCGAGTGCGATGGTGATGAGCCACTTGCCGGTGAGGCTTCCGCCCGAGTAGTTGGGGATGGTCGGCTCCGCCTGGAGCCGGTGCACGTAGAGCCCCTGACTGGTGCCCGCCCAGATGGCCGGAGCGGCGCCCGAGGCATCCGCGGCCAGGCTGAGCACGTCGTCGGGGAGGCCGGGGTCGGCGCGCACCCAGTCGTCACCGCCGTCCGAGGTCAGCAGGGTTCCATACCCGGCCGTCCCGATGTAGACGACACCGCTCACCGCAGCGGTGTTGAAGCCGGCGATCGAGGTGACCGCCGGGGTCCCGGTGATGAGGGTTGCCGGTAGGAGCGCCAATGAGACCGACCAGCCGCCGCTCGGGGCTCGCCGCCAGACCGTCCCCCCGGTGCTGACGGCGACCACGAAGCCGGGCACGGCGAGGGGGGCGGCGATGAGATGAGCGCCCGACCCGAGCTCGGGGCTGCCCGGGTCGCGGCGGGCGGTCCCGCCGCCCTCGGCGACCATCACCTCCCCGGCGGCATCGATGGACCAGGTGCGCGAGCCGGTGGTCACCGTCGCGGGGGCCGCCGGAGGCGGCGCGGCGGCCGCGACGAATCCGGTGGCCGTCTGGACCATCGCCGCGCCTCCCACCAGGGCGGTGACCCGGCCCTGGACGACGGCCACGCGCGTGACCGTCTGCCCCGGGAACGCCGCCAGCTGCCACCACGGACCAGCCGCCTGCACGGGCATGGCCGCGGCACAGGCCAGGGCCATGGCGGCAAGGGGCGCGGCGAGGAGCAGCCTGGCCCTGCGCACCGTCCGGCGACGGGGCGGCTCAGACCGGGTCAGGGGAGTCTCGTCGACCTTGCGAACATCGTCAGCCCTCGGATGATCCACAGGCCCCCGATGACGATGAGCCCCCAGGGGACGTAGTAGGCCCCGCCGGTGGCACTGCTGGAGGCCGCGCTGTAGGTGCCCACGGTGATGACGATCCCGATCACCAGGATCACCGCGCCGGTCACGGTGGTGCTGATGCCCCGCCGGCGGAGATACGCCCCGCCCATGGGTCGCATGCGACCCCTCATCCCCATCATGGGATAGCCCATGCCCGGGTAACCGGGACCGGGTCCGTAGGGTCCCTGCCCGTAGGGAGCGGGGCCGAAGCCCGCCGGGCCGGGCGTTCCGGCAGCGTTCGGCGGCATGCCGTAGGGCGACGGTGGAGGGCCGGCGTCGTTGGGCGGCGTCCCGAAGGGCCCCGGTTGAGGGGCCGCACCTGGACCGGGCACTCCCCAGGGGGCGGCCGGATCGGGCGGAGGGTAGGCCGAGGCGGCCTGGCTGCCGGGCGGTTGGTCCAGGGGCGGGGTGCTGCTGGGATCCGGTGTCCACGGCGTGTACCAGCTGGACTGGTCACCGAGCGGGGACGGCGTGCTGGGGTCCGGGGTTCCGGAGGATCCGGGGTCCGTGGGGGGGTAGCCTGATTGGGTCATCCGGCCGTCTCCGCATGGCAGGGGTGCACGGATCGAGCATACCGGTTCGCGTCGCGTGGCATCGGCGGGCAGCGAGGGGGTGCTGAGGGCCCGGGCGAGCGGCGCCGGAGCCCTTGTGCCAGACTCCTTCCTGTGAGCCGGATCGGCGTCGCGGTGATCGGGTACGGCCTGGCCGGGTCGGTCTTCCACGCCCCGCTGGTGGCGGCGACGCCCGACCTCGAGGTGAAGGCGATCGTCACCGCCAACCCCGAGCGGCGGGAACGGGCCGCGCGCGACTTCCCCGACGCCCGCCTTCTCGCCACCCCCGACCAGCTCTGGAACGACAGCAGCGGGATCGGCCTGGTGGTGGTGGCCACCCCCAACCACCTCCACGCACCTCAGGCGATCGCCGCCCTTGATTTGGGACTCGCGACGGTGGTGGACAAGCCGATGGCGCTGAGCGCGGCGGAGGCGAGGACGATCCTGGAGGCGGCCGAGCGCGCCGGCGGGGTGCTCGCGGTCTTTCAGAACCGGAGGTGGGACAGCGACTTCCTGCTGCTCCGCGAGGTGATCGACCGTGATCAGCTCGGCGGGCTTCTCCGGCTGGAGAGCCGCTTCGAGCGTTTCCGTCCGGAGGTGAACAGCAAGTCCTGGCGGGAGGAGACCTCCCCGGAAGCGGGGGGCGGACTGCTCCTCGACCTCGGCGCTCACCTCATCGACCAGGCGCTGCTTCTCCTCGGGCGACCTCACGGGGTGTACGCGGAGATCGGGCTGGCGAGGCCCGGGGCGGTCGCCGACGACGACTGCTTCCTCGCCCTCGAGTTCCCCGGCGGTGTCCACGCCCACCTCTGGATGAGCGCCACTGCCCCCGCGATCGGGCCGCGCTGGCGGGTGTGGGGCAGCCGTGAGGCCCTCGAGGTGTGGGGGCTCGACCCCCAGGAGGCCTACATCGTGGCCGGGGGACGCCCCGGCGATGCCGGCTACGGTCTGCCGGACGGGAGCCAGCGCGCCGTGCTCACGGCGGGCGGGGACCCCGGTCCCGGGCGCGAGCTGCCGCTGCCCGCCGGGCGGTACGGTGACTTCTACGCGGGCATGGCGACGGCGATCCGAGGGGAGGGGCCGGTGCCCGTCCCGGCCCAGGCCGGCTGGGACGTGCTCGCCGTGGTCGAGGCGGCGCGGAAGAGCGCGGCCACGGGCACCGTGGTCAGCCCCGCCGCCCGAGCCTGACCGCGGCTCAGAAGCCGTAGAGGCCGGGGAGGACGGCGAGGGTCACCACGACGTCCGCCACCCCGTGGACCACGACCGCCGGCCAGATCGAGTTGGTCTTCTGGGTCACCCACCCGAGCACGAAGCCGAGCAGCATGGTCAGGGGTACGAAGGGCGCGACCGGTCCCTGGTAGACGATGGCGAGGTGGGCGAGCCCAAAGACCACCGCCTGGCAGGCGTTGGCCACGAGTGGTGAGGTGAGCCGCTCCAGGCTGCCGAGCAGCAGGCCGCGGAACTGGAGCTCCTGGGCCGCGCCCTGCAGCATGTTGGCGGGGACCAGCCAGGGGGCGTCGCGCAGCACCGCAACGACCGGGAGCCCCTCTCGCCCGAGCAGGGAGGCAGGGATCAGCAGGAACACCAGGAAGAAGAGCGCGGTGCCCCCCACCCCGAAGGCCACGGCGCCCCACCCGAGGTGGAGCAGCCGGAGCCGGGGGTGATCCCGGCGCAGCACCAGCCAGACCAGGCAGAGGATCACGACGGTCACCCCGCACCAGGCCACCGAGGCGTTGAGGTTGGCCTGGTCACCGCTCTGCTGGACCCCCGCGTGGCCGAGCAGGGCGGGCGCCCCGAGGAACGCCGACCAGCCGAGGGTGATCGCCACCAGGCTGACCAGGATCAGGCGGGCGCGGGCCAGGCTGGGGACCACCAGGGAGACGGCGAGGAGGCCGAGGGCGACACCGCTGGTCCGGAGCGTGTAGGGATCGAGGCCGTTGGGGTCGCTGTAGAGGTTGGGAGCCAGCACCACCACACCGAGGGCTACGGCGGCGATCAGGAGAGGGACGAGCGGACCCCAGGCGGTCCGTGGCGGCGCCGGAGAGGCGGGCGCTCCGAGCGAGCCGTCAGGGTGCGGCGACCCCTCCTCCGGCGCGGCGGGGTCGGGGTCGGCGGGCACGGGTCCGGGGTCAGCCGGCGGCGGTGTGGACATCCCGCCAGCGCTCGATGACCTCGGCCACCCCGAGGCCGGGCCTCCCGGCAGCTTCGGCCAGCGAGGTGTTGGCCGCGGCTGTGACCTCGACGCCGATCAGGCGGTGGCAGGCGATCAGGAGATCCATGTCGTCCTCGGCGATGGGCGCGACCGCCATCATCCCGCGCATCACCACCCAGTCGCGGGTGACCTTGTACCCCAGGCCGATCAGCTTGCGGCCGTCCACGGCGATGTCGCTGAACCCAGGGCACCACCCTCCCTCGACGCGACCGGCTGCGGCACGCACGCCGAATCCGGCGAGGGCGGTGCGGAACCAGGCGCTGAGCGAATCATTCATCCAGTCGAGGGGCATCCCGCGCCCAGGAGGAGGCACCCCGACCGCGCAGAGGCCCATCCAGCCCGGGCCACCGATGACGAAGGTGCCCCCGGCCGGGCTGGTGGCCAGACCGGGCAGCCCGGGAAGGGCGCGGACCGCCGCCAGGAGATCGGGCTTGCGGGCCAGTCCGGCACCGGCGGCCACCCTGCGCACCGTGGTGCGGAGTTGGACGGCGACCGTTCCGGGCTCGCCAGCGAGGTGGAGGGGCAGCTCGGGCAGGTCGTCGAGGCCGCCCTCGGCGGTGACCTCGGCAACTCGGACCGCCCCCACACGTGGCCAGACGGGCGCGGGCTGGGCGGTGTCCTCGAGCTGCTCCGCACTCACGAGGTGGACGGTAGCGCAGCCCGGCGCCCCGGCCGGCACCGGAAATGACAGGATTGCGAGCCGTGCCCGATCCGACACAGGTGCCCGACCGCCACGTCCACACCGAGTGGTCATGGGACGCGGCGCATGGCGAGATGATGGCGACCTGCGCTCGCGCGGTCGAGCTGGGCCTCCCCGCGGTCGCCTTCACGGAGCACGCCGACTTCAATGCCTGGGTGCCGTGCGCCGCCGACGAGGACGCGTCCGCGGGGGCGGGATCCCGGAAGGACACCGGAGCGGCGGGGGTGGCCGCCCCCAGTCGCTGGGACTGGTCGCAGG
>PLAX01000092.1 GCA_003135255.1 Candidatus Dormiibacterota bacterium
CCAGGATTCCCGGGGCGGTTCACGTCGCTGCATGTGGACCAATTGGGTACTGTCAATTTGCGATCCGGCGAAGCGGGGGAGCCCAATGACCTCTTCGACGCTCAGGTGGGAGCGATGGCCGCCTTGCAGGAGGCGGGAATGATCGCCGGGGTTGGTGTGAGCAATGTCTCGCTTGCCCAGCTGGAGCGCGCGCGGTCCATCACCGAGATTGTCTGCGTCCAGAACGCCTACAACCTGCGCGACCGCGGATCCGAGCCGGTGCTGGAAGCTTGCGAAGCCGCTGCAATTGCGTTTGTTCCGTTTTTCCCACTGGGGTCGGCATTTGGCGCCTCGGTCGACGTCACAGCAGACCAAGCAGTGATCAACGTCGCCCACCGGCTGGACGTAACCCCGGCACAGGTGGCACTGGCATGGCTTCTGGCACGGTCTGCTCAGATTCTCCTCATCCCCGGGACGTCATCGGTGGGGCACCTGGAGGAAAACTTCGCCAGCGCCTCGCTTGTTCTCGACGATCAGGCACTGCACGAGCTCGCCGCCCCGACGCCGCTGACCCCGACGGAATAGGGCTCGCACTTGTCTAATTCGCTAAACGAAGCAATTCGTCGACCACCTTGTTGAAGGGCTAGGTAGCGTCTACGTCTATCGCTCCGGCCGGTTTTTCGTCGTTCCGATTCAGCTCGAGCATGAGTGCGATTGCCTCGGCCCCGAGTTCCCAGTCATCAGCGGTGCGCTCTTGGAGGCGGCGACGCATGGTGTCATCGTCGATGCGGAGGTTGAAGATCTTGGTGAAATAGGGCAGAAAGTGTGCCCTCATGCCCTGCGCGGCGCTGCCAGTCTACCGTCGGCGGAGTGGAGAGATCCGTGCATCCGAAGGACCGCGAGCGCTCTCCCCTCCGGGTCGGCGCATCCGGCGGGCGGTGTGGCGGGCGCGCTGCTGGCTGGCGTCAGCGAGACGCTTCGCAGCGCGTGAGGTGACAGCCGAGGGGTGCCCCTCGGGTTCGTGGCTGTCGGCCGCTCAGGCCGCCGTTCCCGAGAAGTCGCTGCCCCTGCGGGCGCCGCTGACGCTGGCCTTCGGCCTCACTCCGGGTCTGCGGAACCCCGGGCCTTTCCTGTGGCGCGGCCGACGAGGCCGCCACGAGACCCACCGGAGGGACAGACCATGGCCAGCTTCGCCGCCGCCGGCGAACGCCGCTGCGCTGAGACCGTCGCCGACGATGCGGAGGCAGGGACGAATCGGCAGCCTGGCCACCCCAAATGGCCTGGAACTGAGGCCGTGTATTGGTTGGCCGGGTCCTCGAGGGTGTGGCGGTGTGGAGGTGGGAGGTCGAGGAAGATGAGGGTACAGATGAGGGCTGAACGCCATGAATGCCATGAGCAGTTGAAAAAGCCCAAACAGGCTATACGCTGATATTCCTTATACACCAAGGGCAATTGGCGGAGGGAGAGGGATTCGAACCCCCGAGGGCTTGGCGGCCCTTGCGGTTTTCAAGAACGCACCAAAGTGTGAGGTCGCCCAACCTCAGTAGACGACGGCCTGCCGGTCCGTATCTCTCGATTTCTCGCGGCACGGGAGGTGAATCCGGGCATCGGCCTCCCAGCGGTAGGTCCACGTGGCTGCGACCGTCGCAGTCGGCCCGGTCGCCGCTCGCCCTACGAGCAGGGCGCGGGGTCGGGCGGCCCAGAGCTCATCGGCGCGTGTCCTGTGCCGGGTCGACCCGGTGCGTCTGCGTGAGGCTGGGCGCTGACGACGGAGGGGCACCGACCCGTACCCCTTAACGTACCCCTTAAGCCTGGCACGGACCGGCCGCGCCTGGCAGGCTATGGTGCTGGCCACCTATGGCATGGTGCTCCGCGATCGCGATGCCCTTGCGGAGGTCGCCTGGGACATCACCGTCGCAGATGAGGCCCAATATGTCAAGAACTCGCTCTCCCGCTCGCCCCGCGAGCTGCGGTCCATCCCGGCGGCCGTGCGGGTCGCCCTCACCGGGAAGCCGGTCGAGAACCGACTCTCGGACCTGTGGTCGATCCTGGACTGGACGACCCCGGGGCTGCTCGGGTCACTGGAAGGCTTCCACCGCCAGGTCGCCGTCCCCGTCGAGCGCTACGGCGACGCGAAGGTGCGCGAACACCTCGCCGCCACGGTGCGCCCCTTCCTGCTCCGGCGCCGCAAGACCGACCCCGATGTGGCTTCCGAGTTGCCCCGCAAGACCGAGACCGACCGCGTCGTCCCCCTCACCCCTGAGCAGGCGACCCTCTACGAGGCGGTGGTGCGCGAGTCCTGGCGGAGATCGAGCGCGCCCAGGGGCTGGCGCGGCGGGGCATGATCTTCAAGCTGGCCCGCTCCATCACCGAGCACCGTGCCGGCATCGAGGCGGCCCTGGTCCACGATCTCTCCAACGCCCGCGTCGAGTCCATGAACACGCGGCTGCGCCTGCTCACCCGCATCGCCTTCGGCTTCCGCTCGCCCGATGCGTTGATCGCCCACGCTATGCTCAGCCTCGGCGGCTACTGCCCGCCTCTACCAGGCCGCACGGCTGGGGCGAAGAGCCATAATATATAGGGTGCCTCTCCCGCCAGAAAGGGAGTCTCGCTCCGCCATTGGGTGTGCCGTCGGCACATCATGACTGGAGTGCCAGAGGATCGCCATGGCGAACTTTGATACACGGAGCCTCGTTCGTCGCGACGCGGCCCGTACACACCTGTGGATCGTCGGTGGAGGGATCGCCGGGATGGCGGTCGCAGCTTTCGCCATCCGGGATGCTGGAGTCCCGGGCCCTAACATTCACATCCTCGACGAGCTCCAGATTGCCGGCGGTTCGCTGGACGGCGCTAGCTCGCCCGCCGGAGCTGAGGCATACGTTACCCGCGGTGGCCGCATGTTCACAGAAGAGGTGTACCTGTGCCTGTGGGACCTGTTCTCCAGCATCCCCTCGCTCGAGAACCCCGAGGTCACGGTGAAAGACGACGTCTGGAGCTTCAACGCCCAGGTGAAGACCGAGGCCAAGGCCCGGCTCATCGACAGCGCCCACCGAGTCCTCGATGCCCGCCGCTTGGGTCTCAATGCCCGTGACCGGCTCCAGATGGCCCGCGTGTTGGCCTCCGGCGAGCACATCCTCGGCAGCCGCAGGATCGACGAGATGATGGGTGAGCACTTCTTCACCACCAACTTCTGGCAGATGTGGCGCACGACCTTCGCGTTCCAGAAGTGGCACTCCGCCGCCGAGCTGCGCCGCTACTTTCTCCGCTTCACCCAGGAATTCCCCCGCATCCACACCCTCTCGGGCGTGCGCCGCACCGTATACAACCAGTACGATTCGCTGGTCGTCCCCCTTCAGCGTTGGCTCGCCGCTGCTGGCGTGGACGTCCGCTTCGGGACCCAGGTGGTCGACGCCGACTTCGCAACCGACCGGGCCGGGACCCGCCGGGCCACGACCCTGCGCCTCGTCACCGACCACGGTCCGGAGACGCTCAGCCTCGATGGGGATGACCTCGCATTCTTCACCCTCGGCTCGATCACCGCCGACGCCACATATGGGGGCATGGACGACGTACCCGCGCTCGTGCGCGACAGAGTCGACCACGGCTGGTCCCTGTGGGAGCGGATTGCCGCCAAGCAGCCCGATTTCGGTCGGCCCATGACCTTCTACGGCAACATCGACGAGAACAAATGGGAGTCGTTCACCCTCACCATGCACGACCGAGTCCTGCTCGACCGGATTGTCGCCTACAGCGGCAACCAGCCCGGCACCGGGGCGCTCATGACGTGGATCGAGTCCGGTTGGCACCTCTCGATCGTTGTGCCCTACCAGCCCCACTTCCCAGACATGCCCGAGAACACCTACACCCTGTGGGGCTACGGCTTCGATTTCGACCACGACGGCGACTACGTCCAGTTGCCCATGGCCAAGGCCACTGGACGCGACATTCTCACTGAGGTCGTCGGTCAGCTCGGTTTCGACGACATCTTGGAGCACGTCTTGGCCACCACCGACATCACCTCGGTGATGATGCCCTATGCTTCGAGCCTCTTCGCCGTCCGAGCCCCCGGAGATCGTCCGCTCGTCATTCCACGCCGCTCGGCCAATTTTGCCTTCCTTGGCCAGTTCGTCGAGATGCCCGGGGATATCGTATTCACCGTCGAGTACTCCGTCCACTGCGCGATGCACGCGGTGTACGCGCTGCTCGGCGTCGATCGGCTCATCCCACCCATTTACCACGGCACCCGGGACCCGAAGGTCGCCCTCAAGGCCCTCGAGACTGCCCTCAGCAGATAGGCGCCCAATAGTGGGCCAAACCGAATGATCTCGTTACGAAAGGGGATTCCTCGTGAGCAAGCGCCTCATGTCCGATCTTGGTTCCAGCTTTCTTGAACTTGACCGTCTGAGCGACGAAGACCGTCTGTTGCGGGACGAGGCTCATCGCTTTGCGGTTGATGTGCTGAGGCCGGCGGCGGCGGAGCTCGACTCGATGGCTCCGCAGGATCGGGCGGCACCCGGATCTCCCTTCTTCTCAGCCATGATCCAGCTGAAACGCCTCGGGTTCCACGAGTTGTTTCTGCCCCTCGAGCCCGGAACGGAAGACCCCGACGGGCGAATCGCGGAGAGCAAGGCGCTGACGCAGTCGATCGTGCTCGAGGAGCTGGGTTGGGGAAGCCTTGGGCTGGCGACCGCATTCGCGTGCGACATGGTTCCGTTCATGTCGGTTGCCTCCTTCGGCTCACCGGAGCTCAAGAAGGAGATCTTCGAGCCGTGGCTCAACGACACCGAAGGCAAGTATCACGGCTGCTGGGCCATCACCGAGCCGACCCACGGAAGTGATTACGTGTCGTTGTGGGACACCGGGGACGGGGAAGCCCCCAAAGCCCAGCTGATTGCCGTCAAGGAGGAAGGTGGCTGGCGGCTCAACGGCCAGAAGTCGGCATGGGTGAGCTCGGCCCCCGTGGCCACGCACGTCGCTCTCCACGCCCAGGCCGGTGCCGAGGGCAACCTACGCCGCGGCCTGTTCGCCGTGCTGGCCCTCGACACACCGGGGGTCACCAAGGGCCCGGTCACCCAGCTTCTGGGCATGCACGACGAGCCGCTCGGTGAGCTGTTCTTCAACGACGTGTGGCTTCCCGACGGCAACGTGCTGGTCCCCCCAGGACCTCTGTACATGTTGTTCGGCGACCAGCTGCTGTGCATGACCAGTGCCCTCATCTCCCAGGTCGCGGTTGGCGTTGCCCGTGCCGCGTTCGAGGAGGCGCTCGACTACGCACGTCATCGGGTGCAGGGCGGCAAGGTGATCGCCGAGCACAAGAATGTCAGGCTGACCCTCTACAGCATGTTCGAGAAGGTCGAGTGCGCCCGCGCCTATGCTCGCAAGGCCCTCGAGCACGTCGTGCGCGAGACCGCCATGCTCGGTGGGACGGGCGCCGGAGCGAAGGCTTTCGCGTCGCCCCGTCACACCCGGGCCGCGCAGATCCTGACCAAGCGGATCGCTTTCGAGGTCGCCAACGACGCCGTGCAGATCTGGGGGGCGGGCGGCCTCAGCGACGTGGCGATGGTCGAGAAGCTGTTCCGTGACACCCGATGCCTGTGGGTCGAGGACGGCACGCTCGAGATGCTGGCTTTGAACGCTGCGACCGATATCGTCCGCCACTACGAGCACGAGACGTACGACCCGGCCGAGGTCATGGCCCGGTAGTACAGGTCGTGCCTGGATGAGTTCCAGTCGTCAAAACTCACCTTAACGATAAAGGGAACGTTTCATGTCTTCTACGATGCTGGCGGGACGGTTGGATCTGGTAAACACCAAGTTCGAGATGACCCATGTCGACGTGCCCGAACCGGGTGTCGGCGAGGTGCGCGTCAAGGTGCGTGCGGCAGGGATCTGCCTGTCGGATGTCCACCTGATCGACGGAACATTGACCAAAGACGACATTGCCGCCACGGGTGCGTGGCAGCCGACGGTCACCTTGGGCCATGAGGTCGCCGGCGAGGTGGACAAGGTCGGCCCCGGAGTGCCGCCGATGTGGAAGGTCGGGGCGCGCGTCCTGCTCGCCGCGGGCAAGCGGTGCGGGTCCTGCCCGCCGTGCATCTTCGACAGCGGGCCATGTCTGCGGCCCCAGACACGAGGTGTCAACTACGACGGGGGTTGGGCCGAGTACACCATGACTCACTACCAGGCGCTGATCCCCATTCCTGACGACCTGCCCTTCGAGCAGGCCGCCGTGATTCCTGATGCCGTGTCGACGTCCTACGCAGGGGTGGTGCGGACAGGAGGCCTGCGTCCCGGTCGCTCGATTGGCCTCTGGGGTGTTGGTGGCCTCGGCGTGCATGCTGTCCAGATCGCCCGGGCCGTCGGCGGCGCTCCGGTCATCGCTCTCGATCCGTTGGCCAAGGCACGTCAGCGTGCGCTGGACGCGGGTGCCGATCTGGCGTTGGACCCAGCTGACAGCTCAGTCGCCAAACAGATTCGGGCTGCGACCGGTGGGCTAGGTCTGGATGTCGCCGTCGATGTCGTGGGCGACAACGTGGGACGTGACCAGGCCCTATCGGTTCTCGGACCTAAGGGTGTCTTCAGCGTCATCGGTTTGAGCCCCCTCCCGCTCGCCATCCACAACTCCGTCTTCTTCTGCTACATGCAGCAACAGATACGCGGCCACTACGGCTACGAGAACAGCGACCTGCTGGACGTCGTCGGCCTCGTCCGCTGGCATCGGCTCGACTTGTCGGCGTCTGTCACCGGAGTGCTGGCATTGGAGGATGCACCTGAAGGCGTACGTCAGGTGGCTTCCAAGGAAGGTGACCCGATCCGGCTCATTCTCCAGCCCTGAGCGGGAGAGATCGGCTCCAGATGATGAGGAGATGGGAATGAGGGTCGTCGCTCTTTACAAATGGGCACCGAACCCCCAGGACGCTCAGGTCGATCCTGACGGCATCGTCGACTGGCGCCGCGCGGCGGAGGCGTTGAGCGAATACGATCCGGTCGCCTTTGAGCTCGCTCGAAGCTTTGCGGACCTCACCGGAGCGGAGGTGATCGGCGTCACCGCCGGTGGGTCGGCGGCCTCCAGTTCTCTGGCGCGCAAGACTGTCTTGTCACGAGGCATCGACAGGCTCGTGCTCGTCGCGGACGATCGGTTGAAGACTGCCGACAGCACGACGTTGGCGGCGGTGCTTGCGGCGTTGATACGCCGCCTTGGTCAGGTCGACCTGGTGCTAGCAGGGGTGTCATCTGTGGACGTCAACGAGGGTCAGGTCTCCATGACCCTCGCCGCCCATCTCGGTTGGATAGGCCTCGGCGGGGTCCGTGCGCTGGAGGCGACAGACCAGGGACTGAGGGTGGAGCGCGACGTGCCGGGTGGCAGTGAGACGCTCGCGCTCGCCGGCGGGGCGGTTCTCACGACGGTGGCCGACGCAGCAGTCCCGCGGCGCGCCGGCATGCGGGACATCCTTGCTGCCGCCAAGAAGCCGGTGGACCTCGTCGAGCTCGACGACCTGGACGTACCGGTGGCCCAGGTGGTGGTGTCGAGGGCGGCGACCTCCCGCCCGGACAACGCGAGACGCCAACACGTGGTCGTCGAGGCAAGCGAACCCGCAGCGGCTGCCGCCCAAGTGATCAGCGCGCTGCGCCAGCGCAACGTGCTGTAGGCGCGCGGGTCGTGTGCACAGAGAGGAACTACAGCATATGAGCGTTGCAATCGACACGTGGATCATCGTCGCTGATGATGCAGCGGTCGGCGGACTGATCGAGTTCGGCCGCTTACGGGCGGCCAAGCTGGTTGCGGTCGTGGCTGGGCGTAAGAGTGTCGCCGACGAAGTGGCTGCGGCCGGGGTGGACCGGGTCATCTGGCTTGGACAGCCACCCGAGGGAACCCCCGTGGAGGCGTTCGCACCCGAGGTGGCACGCCTCGTGGGGGAGGGGCTGCCGCGGGTCGTCCTCGGTCCCGACACCACGGCGGGACGGGCCCTGCTCGGTGCGGTCGCTGTTCGTTGCGGCGGTCCCGTCTTCACGCGCGTCAGCGCGCTGGACCTGGAAGGTGACCGTGTGGTCCTGACGCGCAGCCTCTTCAGCGGAATAGCCGAATGTCGGGAGTCCGTCGACGGCGGCCCCGCCATCCTGGCCCTACCGTCCGGTGGACAGGTCAGCGCGACGGGGACTCCGACACCGGTTGAGCAGGTCGAGGCCAGACCGATGACCATCGCCCTCGTCGTCGACAGGCGCAGCGACGAGGGAGTCGCGGTCGACCTGCCATCTGCGCCGGTTGTGGTTGGGGTCGGGCGCGGGCTCAAGACCAAAGCTGATCTGACCCTCATCGAGGAATTGGCCACCGCGCTAGGCGCTGAGGTCGGCTGCAGCCGGCCGCTCGCCGAAGGCGTGGACTGGATGCCCAAGGACCGCTACATCGGAATCTCCGGCCAGCACATCTCCCCCCGCCTCTACATGGCGGTCGGCATCTCTGGCCAGTTGCAGCATATGTTCGGGGTGCGTGACGCAGAGGTGATAGTTGCCGTCAACTCGGACGCTGATGCGCCGATCTTTTCCGAGTGCGACTACGGGCTGGTCGGGGACCTGTACCGGATCGTGCCGGCTTTGGTCGCAGCGCTTACAGCTGTCCGGTGACCAACTCCGGCGGCCCGGCCGTCGATTTCGATGTGGCCGTGGTTGGCGCGGGACCGGCTGGCTCGGTCGCTGCCTACCGGCTCGCGAAAGAGGGGCTGTCGGTTGTCCAGGTTGAACGAGGTGTGACGCCCGGCTCTAAGAACCTTTCCGGGGGCGTGCTCTACGGTCGGGTGCTCGACGACCTCCTTCCTGGTTACGCCAACGAGGCACCCGTCGAGCGCAAGATCACGCGTCACGTCACGATGCTGATGACAAAGGACTCCGCCGTCGCCCTCGACTACAGCAGCCGCTTGCTGTGCGACCCTGTCAACGCCGTTACCGTCCTACGGGCGAAGTTCGATCCGTGGTTGGCGGCCAAGGCCGAAGAAGCGGGAGCGTTCCTCATGACGGGGGTACGGGTCGACTCCCTGCTCACCGAGCCCGGTCCGAACGGCGCGCCAACGGTCGTCGGCCTGCGTGCCGGTGACGACGAGCTGCGGACCCGGGTCGTGATCGCCGCGGACGGCGTCAACTCCTTCCTCGCGCGCAGCGTGGGGCTGACGACCACACCGCCGATGAACCAGCTGGCCATCGGGATCAAGGCCGTCGTCGGGCTTCCACGGCGAACCATCGAGGACCGCTTCGCCCTCAGCGACGACGAAGGCGCCGCCTTCGCCATCGTCGGTGACTGCACCCTCGGCGTCGGCGGGGGAGGATTCCTCTACACCAACACCGAGTCGCTCTCCCTCGGCGTCGTCCTACGCCTGGACGACCTCCTGCGTTCGGGTCATGGCGCTGCCGAGGTCTTTGACCACCTCGGCCAGCACCCCATGCTGGCGCCCTACCTCCGGGACGGCGAGATCCGCGAGTACGGCTGCCACCTCATCGCCGAGGGCGGCTACGCCATGGTCGGCCAGCTGGCCATGAATGGCATGCTCGTCGCCGGCGAGGCAGCCGGGCTGACCATCAATAGCGGACTGGTCGTGCGAGGCATGGACCTTGCCATCGGCTCGGGCATTGCCGCCGCCGACGCCGCGGCGGAAGCCATCGCCAAGGGCGACATCTCGAAGTCGGGCCTGGCCGGCTACCGCCGGCGCCTCGAGGACAGTTTCGTGCTCCAGGACATGCGCACCTACGCCCGCGCCCCGCAGTTCTTCGAGCGGCCCGAACTCTACGGCGCCTACGGGGAGTTGGCCGCGAGCATCCTACAGAGCACCTACAGCCTCGACGGCACACCTCGCAAGCACCTCGCGCGCGTGGCCCGCCAGGCCCTCAAGACGTCATCCGTCAAGTCGAGACGACTGCTCCGCGATGCAGTGGCAGGGGTGCGATCCCTATGAAGCTGACCACCATTCCCCAACGGCTCGCCGCTGACAGCTTCGTCATCGACGAGGACGAGTCGCACATCACCGTCGATCAGGAGCTCTGCCGGTCCACCGGGACCGACAAGGTGCTCATCGCCGTCTGCCCAGCCGGCGTGTACCAGGAGCGCGATGGTCAACTCACCGTCGACTACGCCGGCTGCCTCGAATGCGGCACGTGCTTTGCCGTTGCAGCCCCTGGCGCGATCCAGTGGCACTACCCTCGCGGCGGATACGGCGTCAACTATCGAGAAGGGTAGACGTCCAGGTGCTTCCGGCGGGATGAGCGGTAGCCACGCGCCGTTGATGAAGAGCTGACAGGGCGGTGACATGCCTTCGGTTGTGGGCGCCGGCGGTTTGCAGGTAATGACCGCGGTGAGGGGCGCCGGCGCTGGCGACACCTCGACCTGGGGGTGGTCCGGTGCTTCATCGAGGCGGAAGCTCCCCGGGTCCGCTGCCCCGAGCACGGAGTGGTGGTCGCCTGGGTGCCCTGGGCGCGCCACGGGGCCGGTTACAGCCGCGCCTTCGACCTACCTCCTGAAGGAGCAGCTCCGCCAGGTAAATGCCATTGCCCGGCACCACTGCTGGCGCTGGCGATCGCAGGTTGGGGCCCCGGCTGACTGCTGTCGCGGGGCCGCAGATGCGGAGAGCCACTCGGATCTCGCCTCGAGGGTGGGTTCACGGATGGGCATTGGTCACCGTCATTGAGCGAGAATGCTGAGGTGAGCGCCGACTTTCAGGACCTCCTGGAGCGTGCCCGGCTGGCGACGACGCCAGAGGCCTGCGAGGAGTGCCTGGCGGAGATTGGGCGGGAGCTCGAGTCGGTGACCGCTCCAGGCAGTAGGGCCCGCCTCCTCATGTGCCGCGCGCGGGTGCGGTCGAACCAGTGGCGCACCGCTGACGTTTGCGAGGACGCGCGCGCCGCGATGACCCTTTTCGAGACTGCCGGTGAGCTGGAGCTGGCTGTTGACGCCGCCAGCCTGGCCGCCGGATATGCCTCGCGCCTGGGCCAGCTGTCACTGGCCTCGGCACTGGCGACCAAGAGCATTCTGGCCCTGGACTGGATCACCGACGACCGCCTCCGGGTCGAGATCGCCAACCGGCTCGGTATCTTCTGTTACTCGTTCCTGGACTTCGATCGGGCCGTCGACCAGTTCGAGGTCTCACTGGCGGCCGCCGAGCGGACGGGAAACCACGAGAGCGTCTACCGCCAGCTCCACAACATCGCCGACGCCCTGCTGCTCGCTCACCGGCAGCGAGTGATCTCCCACCTGGAGACGGGCTCGGAGCGCTTGGATCGCGCCGAGGCGGCCGTGACCAGGTTGTTCACCGAGGGAACGGAAGAGTGGAACCGTCGGGCGGGCAGCCACCGCCTGCTGGCCGAGGTCCTCTGCGAGCGGGGCAGGCTGGACGACGCGCTGCGCGTGCTCGATGAGCACCGGGCCACGGCCGGTGCGATCAATTTGGCTGCCCAGCGTGCCGCCCTTGCTCTGGTCGAGGCGCGGTGCTTGCGTCTCGCGGGCCGGCGAGAGGAAGCCGTGACCGTCGCTACCCGCGCTGTGGAGATCGCCGAGGCGAGCGGCGACGATCACGAGCTGATGCTGACTCTCGAGGAGCTGGCGGCGGCCGACGAGGCTGTCGGCGACCGGAGGGGGGCGCTGGCACACGCCCGCGAGGTCAAGGCGCGCATGTGGGCGATTCACCAGCGCCAGACCACGCAGCTCGTGCAGGAGACATGGACCCGCGCTGACCTCGAACGGCACCAGAGGTACCTCCGAACCCAGGCCGCCGAGGCCACCCGCGCGGCAGAGGAGGACGCACTCACCGGTATCGGAAACCGGCGGGCGCTGGAGCGCTTCCTGGAGGCAGAGGCGGTGCGGGGGTCGCAGGTCGCCTTCGTCTTCGTCGATGTCGACGACTTCAAGGAGATCAACGACACGCTGGGCCATGGTGCCGGCGATGCTGTGCTGCGCCGGATCGGCGAGCTCTTTGCCGGCCAGATGCGACCCGGGCAGACCGTCGTCCGCTACGGCGGTGACGAGTTCGTGCTCGCGCTGCCCGGGGTCGATTCGGTTCGTGCGCGCGACTTCGCCGAGCGCCTCCGGCTTGCCGTCGTTGAGCACCCCTGGGCGACCCTCGCACGCGGTCTCAGCGTCAGCGCGAGTTTCGGGGTCGCTGCCGGCCCGGCGGTCCAAGCACAGACGGCGCTCGCCGCCGCGGACGCGTCGCTCTACGCTGCCAAAGATGGTGGCGGGAATGCCGTCGTGGCGACTCCCGACAGCGCCGACCCAGACGGCCCCCCCGGATAGGATCGTCGTCGTGCTCGCCTGGATGGACCTCGAGATGACCGGGCTCGACCCCGCGCGCCACGTGATCGTCGAGATCGCGACGCTCATCACCGATGACGACCTCGCGGTGGTGGCCGAGGGCCCGGATCTGGTTGTGCACGCGGACCGCGACCAGCTGCGCGCGATGGATCACCATGTCCGGACCATGCACACCAGGTCGGGACTCCTGGCGGAGATCGAGGCCTCTCCTGTCTCCCTGCAGGAGGCCGGCCGGCAAACCCTCGAGTTCCTGCGCGAGCACATCCCCGAGGCCCGGACGGTGCCCCTCTGCGGCAACTCCATCGGTACGGATCGGCGCTTCCTCTCGGGGCAGCTGCCCGAGATCGAGGGCTTCCTCCATTACCGGTCGATCGACGTCTCCAGCATCAAGGAGCTCTGCCGGCGCTGGTACCCGGAGATTCTCACCGCGGCTCCGCCCAAGGTCGAGGCGCATCGCGCGCTCGACGACATCCGGGAGTCGATCGCCGAGCTCGCCTACTACCGCTCCACCATCTTCGCGACGGTCCCCGGGACCCTCCGGGCATGATCCCGCGCCCCTTGACCTCCGCCGCGATCGGGGCCCCGGACCTCCGACGGTGACCGATCCCCCCACCCGGACGGTCCGCATCGCGGTCGCCCAGTACGAGCCGCGCATCGGTGACCTGAGTGGCAACCGCTCCGCCGCGGTCGCTCACGTCGGGGCCGCGGCGGAGCGGGGCGCCCAGCTGGTCATCCTCCCCGAGCTGGCCTCCTCGGGCTACGTCTTCGGCGGGGAGGAGGAGGCCGGCCGGCTGGCCGAGGACGCCGACACCGGTGAGAGCGTCGTGGCCCTGGTCGACGCCTGCCGCCGCCATGGTGTCTACGTGGTCGGGGGCCTGGCGGAGGCCGGCGATGGCTGCCGCCACAACAGCGCCGTCGTCCTCGGTCCGGAGGGCCGGCTGGCGACCTACCGCAAGCTCCACCTCTTCTACGACGAGCAGTCCTGGTTCCAGCCGGGGAGTGAGCTGGTGGTCGTCGACCTTCCTTTCGCCCGGGTCGGGCTCGCCATCTGCTACGACCTCTGGTTCCCCGAGGTCGCGCGCGCCCTCGCCCTCCGTGGCGCCGAGGTGATCGCCGTCCCGACCAATTGGGTCAGCTCCTTCCGTGGCCGTCTCCACGACGAGCACGGGTACTGCCAGGGGGACATCATGGCGATGGCCGCGGCGGCCGCCAACGGCACCGCGGTCGCCTGCGCCGACCGGGTGGGGGAGGAGCGGGGTGTCACCTTCCTCGGCGCCTCGATCATCGTGGGCCCCGACGGCTGGCCCCTCGCCGGGCCGGCGAGCCCCGACCGGGAGGAGCTGCTGGTCGCCGACGTGGACCTGACCGCGGTGGAGCGGTCCCGCTGGCGCACCCCGCGCAATCACCTCCTCCGTGACCGGCGGCCTGCCCTCTACGCGAGCGAGCCCCCGCCCGAGGTGTCGGGCCGTCCCTTCGCAGTCGCCGCCGACCCGCCCGCGGGGTGACTCACTCCCCGGCGATGGGCCGGCGCCGATAATCGGCTCATGGCGTCCGAGCGTTCCGAGTGGGGCGGGGGGGGGCGGCCCGGCCGGGTGCTGGGCGCGGCCGCCCTGCTCCGGCATTCACTCCTCTGGGCATCGCGGCGGCGCGGCGTGCAGCAGGTTGTCTCCCAGTCGCCGCTCACCCGACGTCTGGTCCGCCGCTTTGTGGCCGGCGAGGGCCTGGGCGACGTGGTCACGGTGGTCCGGCGGCTGACTGGCCGGGGTCTCTCCGTGACCGTCGATCACCTCGGCGAGGACACTCACGACGCGGCCGGCGCCAGGGCGGCGGTCGCGGCGCACCGCGCGCTGATAGCGCGGCTCGCGTCCGAGGGGCTGGCGTCGCGGGCCGAGGTGTCGCTCAAGCTCTCCGCGCTCGGCCAGAGCCTGGATGGCGAGCTGGCCTTCGAGAACGCGCTCGAGGTCTGCCGGGCGGCGGCCATGGTGGGGATGTCGGTGACCCTCGACATGGAGGACCACACCACCACCGACTCGACGCTTGGCATCGGTGCCCGGCTGCGCGCCGAGCACCCATCGACCGGCCTGGTCATCCAGGCGTCTCTCCGCCGCTCCGAGGCCGACTGTCGCGCCCTCGCCCATCCCGGCTCCCGCGTCCGGCTCTGCAAGGGCGCCTATCAGGAGACGGCGGCCCGGGCCTGGCAGCGGCGGAACGACGTCCGTGCCGCCTACCTCCGGTGCCTGCGGAGCCTGCTCGAGGGGGGCGCGACGCCACTCATCGCCACCCATGATCCGGCGCTGATCGACGCCTGCCACCAGCTCATCGCCGCGCGCGGCGACGGCCCTGCCCACGAGCACCAGATGCTCTTCGGCGTTCGCGGCGACGAGCAGGCCCGGCTCGTCGCCGGCGGGGAGGAGGTCCGCGTCTACGTGCCCTTCGGCGAACGGTGGTACCCGTACCTGATGCGCCGGATGGCGGAGCGGCCGGCCAATCTGGCCCTGGTGCTGCGCGCGCTGGTGGGTGGTGGGGACGATCGAGGTGCTGCTCGACCTCACCCAGGGGGCGGGAAACCCCGCGTACGTGTCATCTACGGCCACGGGCTCCGGGAACGCCGCGCCATGAGCTGGCATGCCGCCTACCTGCGCTGGCTGTACCGGGGCGGACGCCCCAGTGCCTTCGCCCGGTTCCTGAACCGGACGTCGGTCCTGGCCTTCAGCGCCGGGATCGGACCCCGGCGTGCGTCTACTCTCGAGGTGGTGGGACGAAACAGCGGCCGTCTCCTCTCCTGCCCGGTGGTGGTCGCTGACTGGCAGGGGGAGCGCTACCTCGTCTCCATGCTCGGCGAGACGGCGAACTGGGTGCGCAACGTCAGGGCCGCCGGGGGCCGAGCCGTCGTCCGTCACGGCAAGCGCGAAAGTGTGCTACTGGAGGACGTCGCCGTCGAAGGCCGGCCGCCGATCCTGCGCCGTTACCTGGCGCTCGCGCCAGGAGCGCGCCCGCACATCCCCGTCGACCGCCGCGCCCCTCTCGAGGAGTTCGAGGCGATCGCCTCTCAGATCCCCGTCTTCCACATCGCTTCCGTCGCCGCACCCGTCCAGACCGCGCTCTGACGCCGCTGCCCCGAACGTCACTCGTCCTCTGAGTCGGTGGGTTGTGGAGAATAGTCCCGGGGTGTCTCCCTCTTGGCCATGATTGCGACCATCACCATCAAAAACGCCAGCAGCAAGAAGGCGTATCCGACGAGCACCGCAACGGCGATGAGTGCGTGGCCGGATATCCAGAGCATTCCGAAGATGAGAATGAGAAGGTACGTCCAGAGCACCGCGAGATAGGCGAGACGGGCGCCGCGCCGGATCCGCGGGAGATCGCCCATCGGACCCCGGAGCCGGCGTCGGATCAGCACGCCGGTGAGGATCAGCATCAGGCACAGAGCCCCTGCCCAGATACCCGCCAGCACAGCGACGTTTGTGGTGGCTGCGGCGATCATCGCGGCTCGCCGCGAAGGCCCGTCACGGCCCCCGCCAGCCGAACGGTCCGAGGATGCGGTGACCGTCCCTTGCCGCCCACCGCCGGGGGGGTGAATTGATCAGGGGTAGGATGCCGGACGGACCTGCCCTTACTCACCGGCGTAGTCGCTAGGCTTGGTCCGGTGCCGGCATGTCCAAATCCTCGGCATGCACCTCAGGAGCCCCTGCGAGCGCGGTGGCGTCGACCCGGAGGGAGCCGGCCAGCGCCTCCGCGAACGACTTGGTGACCTCCTGGCTGAGCAGGGCCGGGTCATCGCAGAGGTTCTCGATGTTGCGCTGGTAGAGGACGATTCGCGCGCCGGGGGCAATGTCGCGCCGCGCCCCGGCGGCGAAGTCGCCACCGAGCATGCCGAGCGGGCCGCTCGTGCCGAGGTACGAGGGATTGAAGAACGAGCAGCGGATGTCGGGGTCGCTGCCCTTGGCCACCGCGGGCATCCCGGGCAGCATCTCGACCTCCACCACGGGCTGCTGGAAGGCGCCGCGCATGTCGGCCATGGCCTCCAACACCGCACCGTCGACCAGCTTCTGGAAGTCGGGCTTGCTGAGCCGGACCGGCACGGGCCAGGTGCCGTCCAGTTCGTGGGCTGCCTCGAAGTCGGAGCCGCCGGCGGAGGGCTTGTCCGGCGCCTGCCACAGCTTGGTCTGGCCGCGCAGGCTCCACGCCGGGGCGAACGTGTTCACCGCGGCGAGCAGGGAGTCGAGGTTGCGCTCGGCCTCCTCGAAGCGGCCCGCCTTGTAGTCGGCGACGATCAGCCGCCAGAGCGCCTGGGTGGACCTGGGGTGAGCCCGGAGTGCTGTCTGCGCGGCGAGCTGCGCGTCCGCGTAGTGGTGCAGCCACCAGAGCGCCTCGGAGGCGAGCAGCAATGCCTGCAGCTGCACCTCGGGCGACGCGTTGCCCAGGTGGCGGTGGGCGACGAAGAGCGCCTCGAACGGGTGCTTGCGGCAGCTCGCCACGTGCCGTGCGATGACAGCCTCGGCTCTCTCGTCGGCCGCGGCGTCCAGGTTCCGGTGCGCCTCGGGAACGTAATTGAGCCAATGAACGAAGCGCTCCGACAGGCCGTCGTCGAAGGCGAGCTCCGGAGGCGGCGGGGCGCTGGCATAGCCGGGGCCGGAGTGATGGCTGGGGTGGTCGGGCGGAGCGGGCGAGGTGGACATAGGCAGAATCATGGCCTTACCGGGGAGCGTGTGGTGGTCGCGGGCTCCCGGTGCCCGGTGGGCGATGATCTCTTCCACCCGGAGCAGCCGGACAGGAGCGACCCGACCCCGCCCCGTTCCGGTCCGGGCGCAGGGGTCAGAACGCAGCGGTCAGGGGTCGCCCTGGAGCCAGCGCCGAAAGAAGGGATCCGACACCTCCCACGCCTCCAGCCGCCGCACGATCAGCTCGCTCTCCTCGAGCGAGGCGAGCGCCTTGCGGACGGCGTTGGCGTTGGCCATCTCCACCTTGCGGAGGGCGGCGAGCCCGTACGGCTGGACCAGGCCCCCGGGGGCGGAGGCGAGCCGGAGCACGCGCCGGGCGACGGGGGCCAGGCGCTCGTAGCGCTCGGCGTAGGTGGTGGACTCCCGGCTCACCGCCAGGGCCATGCCGGCCTCCACCTCCGCGATGCCGATGCTGCCGCCGGCCACGTCAAACGAGTGCTGGGCGAGCCGCTGGATGTCATTGGGTGCGGGGCCGCCCAGGGCGCAGATGCGGAGGGCCACCTCGGAGGTGAGCTGCTTGCGCCGCGCCTGGGCTCGGGCCACCAGGTACGGGGACATCTCCTCGTCGGGGATCGGGCCCAGGCGGAGCAGCTCGCCCATGGCGAGGAGGGGAGCGCCGGGGACGTTGGTCAGCCGCTCCATGAGGTGGACGTGGCTGCCGGCGATGACATAGGAGACAGTCGGGCTCTCGTCGAGGATCGCCTTGAAGGTGCCCGCCAGGGCGGGGTCGACCTCCACGATCTGCTGAAACTCATCGAGGACGAGGCCGACGGCGTTGGAGCTCGAGGCCTCGGCGAGCAGCCGGCAGGCGTCCTCCATGGCGCCTGACCAGTCCGTGTCGCGCATCCCCGGTTCGAAGAAGACGGTCACCCCGCCGGTGGGGGAGAAGTCGAGACGCGGGCGCACCCGGATGCGCTCGACCAGCCGTCCCATCTTGCGGGTGGTGCCGCCGTGCAGCGGGCCGGAGAAGATCCCCTGGGTGATGGCCTGAGCCACCTCCCTCCGGCTGGAACAGCGCAGGAGGTTGACGTAGCCGGTCCGGCCTCCTCGCTTCCGCGCCGCCTCGATGGCGCGGTGGAGGAGCGAGGTCTTGCCGTACCGGCGCGGTCCGTGAAGGATCACGTTCTGCCCGCCGGTCAGGCGGTCGGCAATCAGCGCGAGCTCCTCGCGCCGGTCGGTGAAGTGTTCGGCGCCGGCCGGCGAGCCGAAGTGGTACGGGGTGAGATGTGTCACCAGAAGGTATGGTACCAATTGGTGACATGCCGGGTCAGCCGGCCGGGCGGCTCCCCTTGGGTACGTAGTCGAAGAACCGCTCCGTCGTGCCGCCGGAGGTCCACGCGGCGCGGAGCCGCGTCCGCTTCTCCGCCTTGCGCAGTGCGGAGAGCACCGTCCGGTTGAGGTCGCGGGCGCTCTCGCCCTCGAGGACGGCCTCGACGTGGAAGCCCCCGGCCGTCTCCGTGACACCGGTCGGGAAGAGCTGGGCGACGACCGCCCGGATGCCATCCGGGCTGGCGCTGCTCACGTCGGCGACGAGGTGAAAGCTCGGCATGACCCCGCAGGGTACACGCGTCAGCCGGTCGCCGCCCCGATCCTCACTCATCGCTCGCGTCCGCCTCCCGTGGCGGCCGGCCCCGGCGCGGGATCGGGCCGGCCCCGGACGGCAGCCGCCCGGCTGCCGCCAGCGCCCGCCTCAGCAGGAATTCAATCTGCGCATTGCTGCTGCGCAGCTCGTCGCCCGCCCAGCGCACCAGCGCGTCGTGCACCGCGGGGTCGAGCCGCAGCAGCAGGCTCTTGCGTTCAGCCACAGGGTCGATTCCCCGGCTACCTTCCGTGCACTCCCATCAGTTGTACAGGGTGCCGGCGTTGACGATGGGTTGCGTGTTCTGCTCGCTGCAGAGGACGACCAGCAGGTTGGACACCATCGCCGCCTTGCGCTCGGCGTCCAGGTCCACGATCCCACGCTCCTCGATGCGCGCGAGCGCCATCTCGACCATGCCGACGGCGCCTTCCACGATCGTCTTGCGGGCGGCGACGACGGCGCTCGCCTGCTGCCGGCGCAGCATCGCCTGGGCGATCTCGGGGGCGAAGGAGAGGCGGGTGAGCCGCGACTCGATGATCTTGACCCCGGCCGACGACACCCTCTCGGAGATCTCGCCGGTCAGCTGGGTGGTGATCTCCGTGGCGTTCACACGCAGGGAGAGTTGACCATCCTCGTGGGCGTCGTACGGGTGGGTGCTGGCCACGTGCCGGACCGCGGTCTCGGTCTGGATGTCGACGAAACGGGCAAAGTCGTCGACCTCATAGAGGGCCTGCGCCGTGTCCTCGACCTGCCAGACGACCACCGCGGCGATCTCGATCGGGTTGCCGTCGGCGTCGTTGACCTTGGCCACCTGGGTCTCGTAGTTGCGGATCCGGGTGGAGACCTTGCGCCGCTCGGTGAAGGGGTTGACCCAGCAGAGACCGGGGCTGCGGACCGTGCCGTTGTAGCGGCCGAACAGCTGGACCACCCGCGCCTCGCCCGGCTGCACCTGGGTCAGCCCCCGGAAGGCGATGGAGTCACCGATCATGAGGAGCACCGCGACGCCGATCACGATGCCGGCGAGCAGCCCGTCCCCGGCGTGGTTGCCGAGGATGGCCCCGAGGACGAAGAGGCCGATGTCGATCAGCCCCACCACGATGAAGAGGATGAGCAGCGGGATGCCTCGCCCGGCCGGCCGGATACGCTCTGTCATGATCGCCCGCGCCGCGGGCGCCACCTTGGTTGGGGTTGCTGCACCGGTCATCTCGTCTTCTCCTCGGATGTCTCCCGCCGGGGTGGACTCCCGGCCGCTGGAATTGATACTATCATAGTGATATCAGATTTCACGGGGAGGCGCGACGCGTGGTCGACCGGGTGCTGGAGATCGACCGGGTGTCCAAGCGGTACGCGCACGTCCAGGCGCTGCAGGAGCTGAGCTTCGAGGTCCGGGCGGGCGAGCTCTTCGGCTTCGTGGGGCCCAATGGCGCCGGCAAGACCACCACCATGCGCATCGTCCTCGGCGTGCTCGCGGCCGACGCGGGTGAGGTGCGGTGGGGAGGGGAGCCGATCACCTTCGCGACGCGCCGGCGGATCGGCTACATGCCCGAGGAGCGCGGCCTCTATCCGAGCATGGGGGTGACCGAGCAGCTCGTCTACCTGGCCGAGCTGCACGGGATGCGCGCCGGCGACGCGCGCGCGGCCTCGGCGCGCTGGCTGGAGCGGCTCGGCCTCGGTGACCGCGGTGGCGAGCAGCTCCAGAAGCTGAGCCAGGGCAACCAGCAGCGGGTCCAGCTGGCCGCGGCGCTGCTCTTCTCGCCGGACGTGCTGGTCCTCGACGAGCCCTTCTCGGGGCTCGACCCGGTGGCCGTCGACGTGATGAGCGACGTGCTCCGGGAGCAGGCGGATGCGGGCATCTCGGTGCTCTTCTCCAGCCANNAGGAGCTGCGCAGCGGGTCGGCACCCCGCTATTGGGTCGACGCCCCGATGGCGGTGGCCGGGTGGGCGGAGACGGTGCCCGGGGCGGCGGTGGTGCGGGTGGAGGGCTCGCGGACGCTGGTCGAGCTCCCGGCCACGACCGGCGACCAGGTGCTGCTCCAGGCGGCGCTCGCCACCGGTTCGGTCCGTGAATTCCGCCGCGACACGCCGACGCTCAGCGAGCTCTTCCGCAGCGTCATCACCGAGGAGCCGGCCGCGTGAGCGCAGCCCCCGAGCGCGCCGCGCTCAGCCCCCGCCGCGCCGTCTACCTGATCGCCCGCCGCGAGTTCGCGACCAGGATCCGCGGCAAGGTCTTCATCATCGGGACGATCGTCGCCGTCGCACTGCTCGCCCTGTACGCCGTGCTGCAGCTGGCGGTCATCGACAGGATCAATACGACGACGACCTTCANNGGCCCGGCCACGGCGCTGGCCCCGCCGCTCGAGGCGGCGGCCCCGTCGCTCGGGTTCAAGGTGCACGTGAGCGACATCGGCACGCAGACCCAGGGCCGGTCGGAGGTCCGGTCGGGCAGCATCGATGCCCTCGTCGAGGGCGCACCCGGCGCTCCCCTGGTGGTCGTCAAGACGGGGATCGACCCCACCCTGCAGGCTGCTCTCGTCTCCCTCGCCAAGCAGGATGTGCTCTCCGCCGACCTGAGTGCGGCAGGGCTCAGCCCGGCGGCGGTGGAGAGCCAGGTCAACGCCGTCTCGGTGAGCCTCGACACCCTCCAGCCGGCGACGGCCGCCCAGCTGCAGGGGCCGATCATCGGCTTCGTCATGGCCTTTGCCCTCTACCTCTTCATCGGGATCTATGGGAGCGTCATCGGGCAGGGGGTGGTCGCCGAGAAGGCGAGCCGGGTGGTGGAGATCCTGCTCTCGACAGTGAGGCCCGGCCAGCTCCTGCTCGGCAAGGTGGTCGGCATCGGCCTGGTCGGCCTGATCCAGCTCGGCATCATCGCCGTCTGCGGGCTGCTCTTCACCGTGCCCACCGGCGTGCTCACCCTGCCCGGCGCGGCGATCGGGGCCGTCGCCATCGGGGTGATGTGGTTCGTGCTCGGATTCGTCCTCTATGCGCTGATGCTCGCCGCCACGGCGTCGCTGGTCTCCCGGGTCGAGGAGGTGAGCAGCGCGACCGTGCCGGTGTCGATGCTACTGGTGGTTACCTGGCTGCTCGCCTACGTGGTGGCGATCCCGGCGATCGACGCGGTCAGCGGCGGCGCCATCCCGTCCGGGCTGGCGACCCTCAGCACCGTGCTCTCGCTGATCCCGCCCTTCACCCCGGTGCTGATGTCGATCCGGATGGCGGCCGGCGAGGTGCCGCTCTGGGAGGGGCTGCTCGCCATCGTCCTGGTGCTGGCCAGCATCGTCGGGATGACCTGGCTGGGCGCGCGCATCTACGCCAATTCGATCCTCCGCTTCGGTGCTCGCATCAAGCTCACCGATGCGCTCCGCCGCTCCCCGTGAGGGGGCGGGCGGTTCGGGGTCCGGGCGGCTAATCCGGGCGGTTAAGAGGTGACCGTGGGGGCGCCGGGACCGGGCGGGGCACCGGCGCCCCGGCGGATAATGCCGCCCCGTGAGCAAAACCGCGAGTGACGGGTGGACATTTCGCGTCGACAACCTGGTCAAGCACTTCGGCACGGTGGCCGCCAACGACGGCATCACGCTGCGCGTCGAGCCGGGCGAGGTCTACGGGCTGCTCGGTCCCAACGGCGCCGGCAAGTCGACGCTCGTCAAACAGACCATCGGCCTGCTCAAGCCCGCCTCGGGGCGGATCACCCTCGGCAGCTTCGACCTGGTGGCCGACCCCGACGCGGCCCGGCAGCTCTGCTCGTACCTGCCCCAGGCGCAGATGCCGATCGACTCCTTTCGCCTCCGCGAGGCGATCGAGCTGTCCGGTCGCATCCGGGGCGCTGAGATGGGGCAGGTCCGGCGCCGGACGGCCGAGCTCATCGAGGCACTGCAATTGGGCGAGTGGAGCAAGACGCTCGGTTCCCGTCTCTCGGGCGGCGTCAAGCGCCTGGTGGGCTTCTGCATGGCGACGATCTCCCCGGGCCACCTGGTGATCCTCGACGAACCGACCAATGACGTCGACCCGCTGCGCCGGCGCCTCCTCTGGGACGAGATCCGGGCCCTGGGAGCGCAGGGCTGCTCGGTGCTGCTGGTGACCCACAACGTGCTGGAGGCGGAGAAGGCCGTCGACCGGCTGGCCCTCATCGCCAATGGCAGGCTGGTCGCCGAGGGGACGCCGTCCTCGCTCAAGGCCGCGGACCGTACCCAGATGCGCCTCCAGGTGATGCTGGTACCGGGCGTGGAGACGCCCGCGCTTCCCGCCTGGTCGGGCCCGCCGGTCCGGGTCGGCAACAACCTGGTGACCACCATCGCCGAGGCCGACGCGCCGTCCGGTATCTCCTGGGCCGCCGGTCTCATCGACGCCGGCGTCGCCGAGGAGTACGCGCTCGGCGCGGCCAGCCTGGAGGACGCGTACATCCGGCTCACCTCCGACATCCCGACTGACGGGCTCCATGGCGAGCAGTGACGCCGCCCTGATCCTGCCGCCCGGCGGCGTCGAGCGGGGGATCGGGCGCTCGGGCCGCGACTTCGTCTCCATGGTGCGCTGGCACCTCGCCAGCCTGCGCATGTGGCTGGTGACCATCGTCATCGTCCAGGCCCTCTCCGGGGTCGGCTTCGTGCTCGGCATCTCGCTGTTCTTCCACCACATCCCGCAGAGCGCGGCGCTCTTCGTCACCACCGGCGTCCCGGTCATCAACCTGCTCATCGTCGGGCTGGTCCTCGGACCCCAGCTGGTGGCGAACCAGAGGACGGCCGGGAGCTACGAGTACCTCCAGACCCTGCCCGTCAGCCGGTCGGTCACCGCCGCCGCCTGGTACACGGTGTGCCTCCTCTGCGGGCTGCCCGCGGTGGTGGTCTCCCTGGTGGTGGGCCAGCTCCGCTACGACCTGCCGCTGCACATCTCCCTGATGATCGTCCCCGCCGTGCTGCTCACCTCGTTCGCGGGAACCATGCTCGGCTACGCACTCGCCCACGCGATCACCCGGCCGATGGTCACCCTCCTGATCACTCAGATGCTGATCTTCATCGTCTTCGGGTTCGCGCCGATCCTCTTCCCGCTCCAGCGGATGCCGGCATGGCTCGCCGACGTCAACTGGTGGTTCCCCTTCCGCCACATGGCGGTGGTGATGCGGGCGGCGCTGACCTCCGGTCCGAATCCCGGGGTGTCCACCGCCTACGCCGTGATCGGGGTGTGGACGGTCGTCGCCGCCGCGCTGGCGGGCTGGATGCTGGGGCGGCGGCCGTGAGCGCCGTGATCACCGGCACCGGCCGCCGCGACGACCTGCTGCCATCCGGTTCTGAGCTGCGCTCCGGCTTCCCCTACTGGATGGACAGCCTGCGCTCCATGCTCCGCTATGACTGGGGCGGGATGCGTCCGTGGGTGGGCATGATGGTGGTGATCCAGACCATGATGGGGGCGGGCATGGTCCTGATGTACGGGTTCTTCTACCCGCAGATCACCACCACGACGGCCCTGTACATCGCGACCGGCGCGCCCACCCTGGCGCTGATCCCACTCGGCTTCGTGATGGTCCCGAACGCGGTGATGATGGACAAACTGCACGGGACGTTCGACTACGTCTGGTCGATGCCCGTGCCGCGGAGCGCCCATGCGGTGTCGACATTCAGCCTCTTCACGGTGCTGGCGGTGCCGGGCATGGTCCTGGCGCTGCTGGTGGCCATCTGGCGGTACGGCATCCACCTCTCGCTCTCGCCGGTCCTCATCCCGGCGGTGCTGCTCTGCGCCCTGATGTCCGTCACCGTCGGGTACGCCCTCGCGCTCGCCGTCAAGAACCCGCTGGTGACCAACGTCATCGTCAACGCCCTGATCTTCGTGGTGCTGCTCTTCTCGCCGATCGTCTACCCGGCGTCGCAGCTCCCCGGGTGGCTGTATGACGTCCACCGGGTGCTGCCCTTCGAGAGCATGGCCACGGTCATGCGCGCCGGGCTGACCACCGGTCTCGCGACCGACGTCGGGCTCTCGTTCCTCGTGCTGGGCGTCTGGGCCGCGGCCGGCTGCGCGGTGACCGCGTGGGTGGTGGGTCGCCGCGCCTGACGTCCCGTGGCAGCTGACCGCGCGGACCCGCCTGACCGCCCACTCCGGCTGACCGCCCGCGGTCGGCCTCGGCGCCCGGGTCAGTCGCTCACGCAGGTCCCGTCGCTCACCGCCGCGGTGCGTCCGGTCGCCGCCTGGATCTCCCCGGTGATGTCGGAGGTCGCCAGCGCGTACCCCTCGTCCGCGGAGGTGGTGCTCGTCGCGAAGGTGACGCCGATCACCTGACCGGAGAGGTCGACCAGCGGTCCACCGGAGTCGCCGGGGATCACGTCGGCGGAGACCACCACGGTCTCGCGGGTGACCGAGGCGGAGTAGTAGATGTTCCAGGTGGTCGCCTCCTCGGTGCCCCGGACCGCCGCCGCGACGGTGGCCTCGGAGCCCCCGTCGGGGTACCCGATCACGGCGCCCTGGGCCCCGACCGGGGGATTGCTGCTCGCGATGGGCAGGGGTGACATCCCCAGGTCGGGAACGTCGAGGATGGCGACGTCCTCGTTGGGGTCAAAGAGCACAACCGTGGCGCTGAGTGGCTGCCGGCCGGGAGGCTGCACCGTCACGCGGTACGAGCCGGCCACGACGTGGGCGTTGGTCAGCATCAGGTCGTGGCCCACCGGCCAGGCCGAGCCCGCCAGGGCGCCGCCCGGGCCACCGCAGCCGAATGCGACCACCCGGGCGACGTCGGCCTCGGCGGTGCGGACCCCGGCGGTGTCGGTGCTCGCCGGGAGGGGCTCGAGTGGGAGGGTGGGGGAGAGACCGGTGAAGGGGTTGGGCAGCTCGTTGTTCTGGAGAAACTCCTGGACCTTGGCGAGGAAGGCGGGGGGTTGGGGGGCGATGCCGAGCAGGCCCCGCTCGATCGCCGAGCCACCGATCTGGCTGCCGAGCACCGTCAGCGAGCTGTTGGCGAACGTGAAGCCGAGGAACCAGGCGATGAAGAGCACCCCTAGGCAGCTGGTGAAGCTGCCGGCCACCGAGTCCCAGGTCGCCAGCCGGGTCTTCAGGGCGAGGACGCGGGCCCGGTACCCCAACGCGCTGCCGATCCCCTCGATGATGAGGAGGGCGGCGACGAAGATGCCGGTGGCGACGAGCGGCTGGCCGCTGCTCTGCGGTCCGGGCGAGATCCAGCGCGTGAGAGGGGGCGCGATCAAGGCTCCGACCACGCTGCCGACCACCAGGCCGGCCAGCGCCGAGCCGGCCCAGGTGAAGCCGCGCCGGTACCCGGAGATGGCAAAGCCGACCAGCAGGATCGCGATGATGGCGTCGAGGATGTCCATCCGGTCGGGAGTTTGACGGGTGGGGCCCGCTTCCGGGGGTGGTCAGTTCGCGAGTGAGGGAGCATCCCGGCTGCGGCAGCCGGCCCGGGTTGGCTGCCGTGCGTACGGTCCAGGCCACACGGCCCAGGCAAAGAGGCCCATGCTGGGGGTACGGCCGCATGGCCGGGGCCCGGCCAACGCCGCACCGAGGAGCTCCATGGCTGACATCGTCCGAGTCCATCTCCACACCGGCCTCGACCGCGACTACGCGGCGACCGGCTTCAGCCTCAGCTCCCACGGTCTGACCATCACCCGTCCGCGTCCGGACGGGGCACCGGGCGACGAGATCGTGGCCGTCTTCGACCACGGCAAGTTCGACTGGGCGGAGCGGGTGGCCGAGGGCGCGGCTCCCATCGGTGAGCTGACCCCCTTTGACGCCTCTCAGCTGGGGCGGGCCAGCCGGCGGACGGCGATCTCGAGCTGACCCCCGCGGGGCCGGCCCCGCCCTCCCCTGGCGGGTGCCCTATCCTCTAGGGCATCGGGGCGTGGCGCAGCCGGTAGCGCGCTTGCTTTGGGAGCAAGAGGTCCCCAGTTCGAGTCTGGGCGCCCCGACCAGCGGGTCAGCTAACGGTCCGTTTTGAATTCGCCTGGTGCACTTGCTTTGGTTCTGGCCGGCCCCGGCCGGAGACTCGGGGTGCAGAGGCAAGTGCTGCTCCGGGCCACGATTTCAGAAGCAAGTGCTCTGTCAATAACGTACCGACACAGGCCAGAGGGGTCCTATGGGTACCCTGGAGCAGCCCTCAGGCGCGCGGTGGCGGTCCGAGTAGGTCCAGAAACGTCGCCGGCGACAGCACCGGCGACGAGGCCGTCGTGAGGCTGGTGAGGTCCTTGTCACCGGACACCGCGGAGGTCACCCTCCAGCTCCTCGAGCAGATGGGGGCAGACCACCAGCGGCTCGGTGCGAGGAGGCATCGCAGCCCCGAGCGGTCGTTCGATGCCGCTCCGGATGAGGTCGCCAGCTTCCGGTGCCAGGGTCCTAGGGTCTGGCCCCAGTACGTGGCGGCACTCTTCAAGAGCGACCTCTCGATCACGCTGCGGCCAGAGTGAACGCGGACGCCTCAGGGGATCCCTGAGGTCGCAACTCCACCGAGTCAGCGGCGCTCCATCAACCGTCTGGCCCCGCCGGACCTTCAAGGGTCATTCCCCAACACTGGGCCAGGCCAGTGTGAGGAGCCACGGGGGCTGTGTGGGACGGCTCCGGCCGGGCTCACACCGGCGAGGCGTGGTCCGGCGGCAGGGCGTCCTCGGTGTCATCGATCTCTGTGCCCTCGACCGGCGGTGGCGCGCCCTGGGGGTGGGCGGCGGGGGCGAGGACGATCACCCGCTCGCCGGCGCGGAGCTCGGCGTCGCCCCGCGGGGCGACGAGCTCTCGCCCCTCGGAGATGGCAACCACCAGGCACCCGGGCGGCCAGAGGACGTCATCGACACGCTTTCCCAAGGCAGGGGACCGCGCGTCGATGGTGATTTCGACCGTCTCGTACCCGCTCAGCGGGCTCGTCGGAAGGTGGATGCGCGAACTTGGGTCGTCGACCGCGAACTCGGCGGCTTCGGCCCCCCGCTCAACGTCGCGAGCCGAGGCGCTCACGCTGCTGGACAGCGCCCGCAGTATCTGGCGGCGGGTTATCCAGCCTCTCAGATGCTGGCGGTCAGCGGAGAGCACGGGCAGGCCGACGCGACCGTAGAGGGTCAGCTGGCGCAGCGCTTGCTCCAGCGTCTCGTCGGCGAGCAGCGCCTGAGGTTGGCCGGTGTCGGTCACGGTGCCGATGAGCTCGAGCCACTGCTTCGGCGCCACCGGCGAGAGCCGGGCCGCGCCCTCCGCTCCATCACCGACGAGGGGCTCTCCGCCGGCCTTGGCCACGGGCTGCATCACGTCCGCGACGGTAAGTGTTTGCCACATGCTGGCCGGCCTCGGGCGCTCGATGTCGACACCACGTCGGAGCAGCTTGGTGGTGTAGATGCTGCCGTAGCTGAGGCTCTTGGACACGGCAGCGGCGATGCCCGTCGCGAGCATCACCGGCAGGGTGAGGCCAAAGTTGCCGGTCATCTCGACCACGCTGGCGGTCGCCGTGAGAGGTGCCTGGGCGGCCGCGCTGAAGACCGCGCCCATGCCCACCACCGCGAAGACGGCGGGCGCGCCGACGCCGGGCCCGAAGAGGTGCTCGACGACCATACCGAAGGCCATGCCCGCCGCTGCCCCGGTGAAGAGCGAGGGGGCGAANNTTCATCACGGGGTAGCCGACCCCATACATCTGAGGGAGGGCGATCAGGAGGGCCCCGAGCCCGAGGCCCCCGACGGCGGGCCGAGCCCACTCCGGACGCCCCCTCCAGAGCCGGTCGACCAGGTCCTCCGACTTGTACAGCACCGTCTTGAAGCCGAATCCGATGAGGCCGGCGGTGACGCCCAGCACCGCGATCAGAAGGTAGGTGGAGGGGTGCGTGACGGCGAGGTCGTGGGGGATCTGGGCGAAGAAGGGGGCGGAACCAAAGAACGCCCGGCTCACCAGGTCAGCGGTCACCGCCGAGAGGATGGTCGCCAAGATGGCGTCGAGCGAGAATTCGCGCAGGACGATCTCGAACCCGAAGAAGAGCCCGGTGAGGGGGGCGTTGAACGTCGCCGCTATCCCCCCGGCCGCTCCGCAGGCGACGATGATCCGCAGGCGGGACTCGGACATCCGGACCACCTGGCCGAGGCTTGATGCCAGGGCCGACCCGATTTGGACGATCGGCCCCTCCCGTCCGACCGAGCCGCCGGTACCGATGCAGATCGCCGAGGCGAGGGCCTTGACGATCGAGACCTGGGGCCGGATCCGCCCACCGTTCTCGGCGACGGCGAGCATCACCTCCGGAACGCCGTGGCCGCGCGCCTCACGGGCGAAGCGCTGGACCAGGGGGCCGTAGAGCAGGCCTCCGGCCACCGGGATCAGCAGCAGGAACCAGAACCCGAGCCCGGGCAGATGGAGGCTGGCCACCCGACCCTGCTGGCCGAACTGCTGGTATCCGGTCGCCAACCAGGTGACGGCGACGATCAACCAGCGAAATCCGACGGCCCCGAGGCCCGAGCCCGCACCGACCACCAGGGCCATGACCACCAATCCGAGTCGTGAGCCGCGCAGCCACGCCGCTCCGCCTCGGGCCACGCAGCCCCCCGGGCCCCGGCTCAGGCGTTCGCGCAGCCGGCCGACCCGGTCAACCGAGAGCGGGATCCCCTCGCTCACGCCGTCGTGATCCCCGCCAGTAGCGCGTCGAGCGCCCGGCTGATGTTGGCCCAGCGGAAGCCGCTCTCGTCGAGCGTTCTATGGAGCATCAGGCCGTCATTCAGGGCCAGAAGGATCGAGGCGAGGGCATTGGCGGGAAGATCAACGATCTCGCCGCCCGCGATCGCTTCCTCCACCCAGCGACGGACGAGGCGCCGCTGGGCGTCGACCTCGGTGTTGAGCCGCTCGCGAATCGCGGGCTCCGTCAGGGCGGCAGCCCAGAGATCGGCTCGCACCTGGATTCGGGAGGCGTCTCCGGCGCGGTCGAGCATCATCCGCGTCATACGGCGCAGGCGCTCAGGCCCATCGAGAGGCTGTGCCTCCAGATCTTCCATGGCCTCGCTGACGGCGCTGGCGTCGTCATCGACGAGCGCGTCGAGCAACTCTCGCTTGGAGGCGAAGTGCGAGTAGAAGGCCCCCTTACTGAGGCCGGCTTCGGCGCAGACGTCATCGATCGTCATGTCTCGCCACCCCTGAGAGGCGGCCCGCCGCCAGGCGGCATCGACGAAGGTGCGGCGTCTCTCCAACCGGGTGGCATCACGCAAGCGCGGCATTCGGGTGTATCATACACACAAACAAACTGAGTAGTCCGCTTGCGAGGTGGGTCATGAACGTCCGAGTCCTGGAGGGATCCCCCGGGACGCCCAGGGCACGATTCCGCTCGCAGGAGCGATCCGCGCATCGGGGCACCAGCACGGCCGCCGGACAATCCCCCGGGTCGGGCACCCTTCCCCCACGAGATGCTCTGGAGAGGTCGGAGGTGCGGTGTCAGGGCATCGCATACGAGATCCGCGACATCCTGGTGCAGGAGCTCGCTGCCGATGCCCTGAGCCTCGAGGCCGCAGGGCTGGGCGATGTCGCCGACCCGCAGCGAGCAGCTCTGGAGACGAGGGCTCGCATGGTGGGCCGATGCGCCCGCCTGCTCGTCGGGGTTGCAGAGCTGCTCGAGGGTCCTGCTGGAGAGGCGTGAGCCGCCCCGAGACGGAGGCGGCGGGAGATAGACGCGTGATCGGAGAGCGACATGGTTGACGCGGCGGCAGCGCGAACCAGAGTCCAGGTCGCCTCCACACCCACTGCTGCCCCGCTCCTTCGCGTGCGGGCATTGGTCAAGGACTACGGCGCCGTCCATGCGGTGCGCGGCATCGACCTGGATCTGAACCGCGGGGAGGTGCTCGGCTTCCTCGGCCCCAACGGATCTGGCAAGAGCACCACCATCCGCTGCATCCTGGACCTTCTCCGCCCAACCTCTGGACGGATTGAAGTCTTCGGGATGGACCCGCGGCGTGACGGCGTGGCAATCCGCTCCCGGCTGAGCTACGTCCCGGGAGAGCTGCGCCTGCCCAACCGGATGTCCTGCGCGCAGGTGATCGCGTCGATTGGACGCCTGCGCGGTGGGTTCGATCCGACCCGTCGTGATGAGCTTGCCGAGCGCCTCAAGCTGGACCTGAGGCGCCCGACTCGCCAGCTCTCGACCGGCAATCGTCGCAAGCTGTCGCTGCTCCTGGCCTTCCTGTGGCCGGTCGACCTGCTGGTCCTCGACGAGCCCACCAGCGGCCTGGACCCTCTCATGCAGCACGAGTTCGTGGGTCTGCTCCGCGAGGCACGCGCGACCGGGGCCACGGTGTTCCTCTCCTCGCATGTCCTGAGCGAGGTCCAGCGGACGGCGGATCGCGTCGTCGTCCTGAGAGCGGGTCGGGTCGTCGCCCAGGGAACCGTCGAAGAGCTGCGCGGGCGGGCACGGCAGCGCGTGGAGGTCTGGTTCGAGGGCGATGTGCCCTCGTACCTGAAAGACGTCCCGGGCCTTGTGGATACGGCGGTGGACGGACATCGCTTCACCGCGTCGCTCACGGGGCCGATCCGCCCCCTGCTCGCCTTCCTCGGCTCGCAGCCGGTCACGGGCATGCTGGTCGAGGAGCCGGACCTGGAGGAGGCCTTCCTGGATCTCTATGAGGAGAGGGCGTGAGCGGTCCGAGCGCAGAACTCGTACTGGCGCCCCTGCGTTCCATCCGCCGCGCCACCATCATCTGGGGCGTCGCCTTGGCCGTGCTGGTCGCAGCGACGGTTTCGGTGTGGCCTGCGTTCAAGAGCGGGTCGGGGGTGAGCCAAGCCATCGACCAGCTCCCCCAGGGGGTGGTCCAGGCGTTCGGCCTGGAGGGCTTCGGCACGCCGGCGGGCTTCCTGCGCGGGAACCTCTACGCCTTCTTCATCCCCCTCCTTCTGGTCGGCGTGGCCATCTACTTCGTGAGCAGCCTGACCGCCGGAGAGGAGGACGCGGGGCGTCTCGAGCTGGTGTTCGCCCAGCCCGTGCCGCGCCGAGCCGTCTTTGCCGGTCGCGCGGTGGCGGCCCTCGCGTGTCTTGCCGTGCTGGTCGTGGTCACCGCGCTCGTCCAGTGGGGGGCGGATGCCCACGTCCACCTCTCGATCAATGGAGGAAGGCTTGGGGCCACCCTGGCACTGTCGGCGTTGCTGGCGCTCTTCCACGGGGGTCTGGCAGTGGCCGTGGCTGGGTTCCGGCCGAGAACATCCGTCGTTCTCGGCATCGCCTTCGTCGTCGCCATCACGGGAATGGTGGCGGCCCTTCTGTTCCCTCTGAGCGCCGCCCTGAAGCCGTTTGCCCACCTCTCACCGTGGGACTGGGCGTTCGCGGGGGACCCACTCGTGAACGCCACGGCGCCATGGCGCTACCTGGTCCTGGCGTTGCCGGCGGTGGCGATGGCTCTCTTCGGGATCTGGGCTTTCGGTCGGCGCGACATCCGGGCCGCCTGACAGGTGGCGGTCCCGGTCGCGTGGTGTGCCGGTGAACCTCTGACGGCGTCCATCGATGCGCGTGCGCAGAGCGCCGTTGTGATTCAACGACTCCGCGCGGCCGCGGCTGATCCGTCCCTCGGTGCGCAAAGGTACCGACGCGCGTCGATGAGCCATGTCACGATTCCGCGCGAGCCGAAGCCACCGGCAGGACGCGTCTTCTGCGATGCGCTCGGGGGTCGTCGTCGCCCGCCTCTTCACGCCGCGGGGTGGCGTTTCATGGCGCGATCGCTGCACTCGTCCTCGGACGCTGTCGCGACGCACGGGGCGCCGGTCACGATGACGCTCGCCACGTGCCCCTTCATCCACCGCCCTCGACCGAGAATTCGCCCAGCCTGCCAACCGGAGCTCCAGCCATGACGACACCGACACTTGCACCGGAACTCCTTGGAAGGATGGACGCGTACTGGCGAGCCGCCAACTACGTCTCGGTCGGGCAGATCTACCTCGGCGACAATCCACTCCTCAGGCGGCCGCTGGAGCTGGCGCACGTGAAGCCGATCGTGGTCGGGCACTGGGGCACGGTGCCTGGGCAGAACTTCATCTACGTGCACCTGAACCGGGTGATCAAGAAGTACGACCTCGACATGTTCTACATCGCCGGCCCAGGCCACGGTGGCCCGGCGCTGGTGGGCAACACCTATCTGGAGGGCACGTACAGCGAGATCTATCCCGACGTCAGTCAGGATGAGGCCGGTCTGAAACGGCTGTTTGGGCAGTTCTCCTTCCCCGGGGGGATCTCCAGCCACGTGGCCCCGACGACGCCGGGGTCTATCCACGAGGGTGGTGAGCTCGGGTACTCGCTCAGCCATGCCTTCGGGGCGGCGTTCGACAACCCCGATCTCGTGGTCGCCTGCGTGATCGGCGACGGCGAGGCGGAGACCGGCC
>PLAX01000143.1 GCA_003135255.1 Candidatus Dormiibacterota bacterium
AGGCCTCTCCGTGCCGGGGTCAGTCGCCGGCGGATCCGAGGCCCCGAGCCGACCGGATCGTCCAGCGGCTCCCCGGCGGAGGATGATCGTGTCCGGGTTCGCGGCGTTCAGATGGAGAGATCACGCCATGCAGCCAGAGGACATTCTCAACCGGGTGCGCGAGGTCGCGACCGTCCGCCAGGTCTTTGGTGAGCCGTACGAGAAAGGCGACATGCTGGTGGTGCCGGTCGCACGGATCTGGGGCGGCGGGGGCGGCGGCACCGGCAACGATCAGAGCGGCGGTGCCGAGAAGGGCCGCGAGGGACAGGGCGGGGGCTTCGGGATCGTCTCCCGGCCTCTCGGNNGTCTACGTGATCCGTGAGGGGACGGTCTCGTGGCAACCGGCCGTGGACGTGACCCGCATCGTGCTTCAGGGCCAGGTGGTGGCCATCGTCGCGCTACTCGTGGTGCGAAGCCTTCTGCGCCATCGCCGCGGGCACTAGATCAGCCGGGACCGCAGGCGCGGATGGTGAATCGTGGCGCCCAGCGAGGAGACGAGGACGGACCTGCCCTCTGCGGATTCTCTTCGTGACGAAATATTCGTCACGAAATACTTCTCAGAATACCCATGAGGGGTGGAGCCAGCCAGCCGAACCGGCTCGGCCGCTTCGGCGCGGAGCCGCCTCTCCAGCTCCGGGGCCCCTCTGGGCCCAGAGCCTCTCCGTATACTCGCCCCCGGAGAGGTGTCCGAGTGGTTGATGGTGCCGCTCTCGAAAAGCGGTGTGGTTGATAGCCACCGCGGGTTCGAATCCCGCCCTCTCCGCGGGTCCGCTTCAGGCTGGGCAGAGGGTGCGTCGCCTCCACCTGCTGTCGGTGATGGGGACCGCGTTCCTCTCCCTGGCCTCGGCCTGCGGGGGCCTGTGACGGGGCCGGTCGACCGATCGATAGCCGGGCCGGCGATCCTCAGCGCTTGGCGCCGCTGGTGCGGTACTTCCGGTGCAAGCTCATCAGCTTCATCACGACCCACAGGATGGCGAGCACCACCAGCACGTCGAAGATCACGTGAAGGAGGGTCGGCAGCAGGAAGAAGACGCAGAAGAGAACGACCAAGACGAGCAGGACGGCGGAGAGCGGGTGACGGGCCAGGTGCATCATGCCCTCCACCTTACGCCCCCTCGCGAAGGGCTGCCGTCTGGAGGCGGCAGGGCGCAGCGGCGCCGCTGGCGGCGGTTCGGACACGGTCCTAGACTGGGTCCGCCGGTGACACCCTCACCGGGTCCAGGAACGCGGGAGAGGAGAGCGCCAGTGCCCACGATCGGACGGAGCACGAGGGCGACCCTGGCGGCGGCGGCCCTGACGCTGTCGGCGTGGATGACGGCCTGCTCGGCGAGCACCGCTCACCAGTCCGCCCCCATCTCCTCCCCGACCGTCAGCGCCACGGCGGCCCCCACCCCGCTGCCAGTCCTCACCGCGACGCCCACCCCAGCCCTCACCGCCTCCTGGCCCGTCTACCACCAGAACCCTGAGCGCACCGGCCAGTCCGCCGCCACGCCCGCCGTCACCACCCTGGCGACGGAATGGAGCGCCAACCTGGACGGTGCGGTGTGGGCGCAACCGATCGTCGTCGGCGGCAACGTGATTGTCGCCACCGAGAACGACACCCTCTACTCGCTCAACCCCGCGACCGGGACGGTGGTGTGGCAGGACCATGTGGGCACGCCGGTGCCCCAGTCCGACCTCCTCGGCTGCGGGGACATCTTCCCGCTCGGCATGACCGGCACCCCTGCCTACGACCCGGCCACCCAGTCGATCTTTGTGGTGGCGGAGGAGATGGGGCCGATCCACGTCCTCTACGACTTCAATGCGGTCACCGGCGCCGTCCTCTGGTCCCGCCAGGTGGACATCTCGAGCTCCCTGGAGGACCCCGCGGCCGTCCAGCAGCGCCCGGCCATGACGGTCGCCAATGGCTACGTGTACATCGGCTTCGGCGGCCTGGACGGCGACTGCGACCAGTACGTCGGGGCGGTGGCGGCCGTGCCCACGAGTGACCAGGGGGCGACCCTCGACTTCATGGTGCCCACCAGCCGGGAGGGAGCGGTCTGGGCGACGGGTGGCCCGGTGGTCGGGCCCAACGGCGACATCTTCGTCGCCACCGGCAACGGCGCCGCCGAAGGGGGGACCTGGGACGAGAGCGACTCGGTCCTGGAGCTGAGCCCCACGCTCCAGCTGGTCAGCGACTGGGCGCCCTCCCGCTGGGCCTATGACAACGCCCACGACCTCGACCTCGGCTCGGTGGCACCGACCCTGCTTCCCGACGGCTACATCTTCATCGCCGGCAAGAGCGGCATCGGGTACGTGCTCCCGGAGTCCGCCCTGGGCGGGGTCGGGGGGGAGGTCTACAGCCATCAGGTGTGCGGGGGGACGATGTCCTTCGGCGACACCTCCTACAGCGGAGACACGCTCTACCAACCCTGCTCCAATGGGATCGAGGCGATCTCGGTCGCCTCCAACGGCCAGTTCTCGATCCTCTGGCAGACCCCCTCGGGGACCAACGGACCGCCGGTGCTGGGCGGGGGTAGCGTCTTCAGCGTGGACACCAACAACGGCACCCTCTACGCCCTGAACGCGGCCACCGGCGCCACCCAGGCCCAAATCTCGGTCGGCTCGGTGCCCCACTTCGCCTCGCCCACGCTTCTCGGCGACGTCGCCCTGGTGGGGACCCGCTCCGGGGTGGTCGCCATCTCCGGGGTCTGAGACGCGCCGCCTAGACTGGGTCGAGTGTCAGGCCTGATCGTCATCGCCGTCGTCGCCCTCGGGTTCGTGGCCCTGATGTGGTGGAGCAACCGCCTGCGGCCGACCCGCCCGCGATACCGGAGCCGCTACCGGGGGCCCACCTACCTCGACATCCACGATGAGCTGAAACGGCGCCGCCGCCACCCATGACCCCGCCCGGGTGAGGCAGACTCGCCCGATGCGCCCCATCGCCCCTCACCGTGTCGCCCACCTCTACCGGCTGCATTTCGCCGACACCCGGCGGGAGCGGCTCTTCCTCTCCTCCGCCGGCTTCTTCACGGCCTTCGCCGCCACCCGCGGGATCACCCACGCTATCCGGCGCGGGGTCGGGCCCTTTCACGACCTCGGCGTCGGCGGGCACCACCTCCATCACCTGGTCTTCGGGATCGCCGGGCTGCTCGGCACCGGCTACCTCTGGCTGGTCGAGGTCGGCACCGGCGATGGTGCCCGTCCGGAGGGCCCCGCCTCCAAGCTCACGGCCGTGACCTACGGGGCCGCATCCGCCCTAACCCTCGACGAATTCGCTCTCTGGCTCAATCTCAAGGACGTCTACTGGACCCGGGAGGGGCGCGAGAGCGTCGACGCCGTGGTTCTCTTCGGAGCCGCCCTCTCCGTCGGGCTCTGGGGCGGGCCCTTCTTCCACGCCCTTTACCGGGAGGCCCGCCGGGGGTGGGAGAGAGCCGAGGGTCTCCATCCCGAGGAGCAGCCCGCGCGATAGACCGCGAGGCGGCGACCAGAGCGGCTCGGGAGGGGGCAAGAGCCGGTCGGAGGGGCGGGGGCGGCGGGCGCGTCCCCGCTCGGCGGCACATGGCTAGAGTGAAGTGGTGAGCCCCATCCCTTCCGGCACCTCCTGACCATGCACCGCTGGGCGCATGGCTCCCCCGCGGAGAAGCCGAGCGGCCGGGTGTCCAACCGCCACCTCGCCCGCCGCGTGTTCGGCCTCTTCCGCCCGCACCGCCGCCAGGTGGTCCTCGCGGTGGGGCTGATCGTCTTCACCTCGGGCCTCGGCGTCGTCAACCCGATCCTGATCAAGTTCGTCTTCGACGCCCTCTTTCCCCGCGGGGGCGGGGGGCCCGACATGCGCCTGGTCGGCATCTACGCCGGGCTGATGATCGTCATCCCGGTGATCACCGGCACTGTCGGCATCGCTCAGACCTACCAGATCAACAGCATCGGCCAGCGGCTGATGGAGGACCTGCGCAACTCCCTCTACACCCACCTCCAGGGGCTCTCGCTGCGCTTCTTCACCTCCACCCGCACCGGGGAGATCCAGTCCCGCTTCACCAACGACGTCGGCGGCATCCAGTCGGTGGTGACCGACACCGCCTCCTCGATCGTCTCCAACGTGGTCGTCATCGCCAGCACCCTGGTGGCGATGCTGGTGCTCAGCTGGCAGCTGACCGCGCTCTCGCTCTTCATGATGCCGGTCTTCCTCTTCCTCACCTACCGGGCGGGGAACGCACGGCGCAAGGTCACCCTCCTGGCGCAGGAATCCAAGGCGGAGATGAGCGCCATCACCCAGGAGACGCTCTCCATCTCCGGCATCCTGCTGGGCAAGACCTTTGGCCGCCAGCGCGAGGAGATGGACCGCTTCCGGTCGGAGAACCGCCAGGTCGCCGACCTCTCGATCCGGGCGGCGATGGTGGGCCGCGTCCTCTTCGCGATGGTCCAGGTGTTCTTCTCGATCGCCCCGGCGCTCGTCTACCTGGTCTCGGCCTTCGTCATCTACCACAGCAGCGGCCTGAGCTCGGGGATCACCGCCGGGACCATCGTGGCCATCACCACCCTGCAGAGCCGGCTCTTCTTCCCGATCGGCCAGATGCTCCAGGTGTCGGTCGAGGTCCAGTCGTCGCTCGCCCTCTTTGAGCGGATCTTCGACTACCTGGAGATCCCCCAGGACATCGTCGACGCGCCGGATGCCGTCGCCCTCCCCTTCCGGCGGGCCGGCGCCGAGATCGAGATGGACCACGTCTACTTCCGCTACGACCCGGCTCACCTCGCCACCCAGCGGAGCGCCGCACACGCCGACCAGGAGGCGGCCCGGCCGTGGGCCATCGAGGACCTCGAGATGCGCATCGCGCCGGGGCAGCTCGCCGCCATCGTCGGCCCCACCGGGGCGGGCAAGACCACCATCTCCTACCTGATCCCCCGGCTCTACGACGTGACCCTGGGGGCGGTGCGCATCGACGGGCACGACGTCCGGAGCCTGACCCTCGCCTCCATCGCCGACCAGCTGGGCATCGTCACCCAGGAGACCTACCTCTTCCACGCCTCGGTGCGCCGCAACCTCCTCTACGCCCGGCCCGAGGCGAGCCAGGAGGAGCTGGAAGCGGCCTGCCGTGCCGCCTTCATCCATGACCGGATCACAGAGCTTGCCGACGGCTATGACACCGTGGTCGGGGAGCGCGGCTACCGGTTCTCAGGTGGAGAGAAGCAGCGCATCGCCATCGCCCGGGTGATCCTCAAGTCACCGCGCATCCTCATCCTCGACGAGGCGACGGCTGCGCTCGACACCACCAGCGAGCGGCTGGTGCAGGCCGCGCTCACCCCTCTCATCCGGGAGCGCACCACCATCGCCATCGCCCACCGGCTCTCCACCATCCTCGCCGCCGACGTGATCTTCGTCATCGACCACGGCCGGCTGGTGGAGCGGGGCACGCACGACCAGCTGATCCGCATCGGCGGCCTCTACGCCTCGCTGTACGAGCACCAATTCGCCCCCCAGGGCGCGACCGAGCGCGCACCCCAGCGGAGCTCGGTGGGCGCCGTGGCCGGGGTGGGCGACGACGACTCGGACGGGGCGGTCGCCACCGGCGCCTGACCCGTGCCGAGGGGCCGTCCCCGGCTCGCTCCGGACCGGAGGGCGGCGTGCTTCAGGACGGGAGCGCGGCCACCTCGACGGCCACCAGCGACGGGTTGCTCTCGTCGATCAGCACCGGGAGCCGGGCCCCGACGGTCGCGACCTGCGACCTGCGCTCCCAGGAGCGGAAGCTGATGCGGGTGGAGACGTTGTACGTGGACCCGTCGGGGCGGGTGACGGCGAGGAGGATGTCGAACAGTCCGGCGGGGGCCGGGCTGGCCATGCCCTCGGGGAGGATCACCTCGGTGGCCGTCACGACCGTGGCGCTGGCATGGACGTGGCCGCCGCCCTGCCACGCTGCCGCCTGCTCGGGGGTCAGCCCCCCACCGGGGGCGCCCGGCACCGGCCGGCCCGGGGCGCCCGCGACCTCGGGGATCGGGCTGCCCGGGTGGCCGGCGGGGAGGCCGCCGGGAGGGTACGGGTACGCGCCGGGGGGCATGTCGGCCGGGTAGCCGGCGGGCCCCATGCCCGGCGGGGCAAGCTTGGCTGCGTCCCCCTGGGCCTGCTGCCGGACCTGCTCATTGATGCTCGGCGCGTGGACTTCTTTCCACAGGATCTCGAAGCGCCGCGGGTCGGCGCGGTCCACCAGGACCGGATACTCCTCCGAGCGAGCCCACTTCTCGGAAAAGTGGGCGTGTACTCCACCACCACGCCTGCGACCCCCGGAGCGGTGATGGCTCCGACCAGGGTAGTCCCCGGCGGCGAGCTACGAGGGTGCTTGTCGTACCACCCGGTGCGGTGGAAGACGCCGCGAACCGGGTCTTTCATCTTGGGTTTGATGCCGAAAGGTGCCACGCCCGGCAATGTAGCGGCAAGCCCGGCGCACCCGGCGGATCGCGACGGGCAGCACGGCGCTGGAGCTTCTGCACCCAGGGGGTTGAGCCGGTCGGCTGATCCCGGGGGTACCAACGCACCACTCGCTTCATCCCCCAGCCCCCCACCCCCCGTCAGCCACTTAAGGACAGGAAGGTCCTTAACCCCCTGGGAGGGCTTACCCCTGCCCCGCTCAGCCGGCCCTCAGTCGGCGCGCAGCCGCCCGAAGGAGTCGCGCAGCAGGCGCCAGCACGAGGACGACCACTGAGACGTTCCGGCGGGGGCCCCGAGCAGCAGTGTGTACCGCAAGCGTTGCGTTACCTTGCCACGTCCTCGGGGCTGCGCAGTCGCCGGAAGAAGTCGCTGAGCAGCCGCCCGCACTCATCCCCCAGCACTCCTTCGGCGACCTCCACCCGGTGGTTGTTGGCGGGGTGGCGGAGCACCTCGTAGACGCTGCCGTCGGCACCCTTCTTGGGGTCGCGGGCGCCGTACACGCAGCGATCGATCCGAGCCTGGATCATCGCCCCGGCGCACATCGGGCAGGGCTCCAGGGTCACCACAACGGCCACCCCCTCGAGCCCCCATCCCCCGAGCCGCCGCGCGGCGGCGCGCAGCACCCGGATCTCGGCGTGCTCGGTGGCATCGCCGGCCCGCTCCATCCGGTTGCCGGCAGCCGCGATCACGCTCCCGCCGGCCACCGCCAGCGCCGCCACCGGGACCTCACCGCGCCGGCCGGCCCGCGCCGCGAGCGCCAGGGCGCGGCGCATCAGCAGCTCGTCCTCGTGCATCTCGTCAGTGTCCGCCTGGCGGGCTCCCTCCGGAGAGGTCCCGCCGCCCGCTACTCCGAATACTGCTCGGCGATGCGCCGCAGCGAGTCCTGCCAGGTCTCGGCGGGGCCCTCGGCGTCCGCGCTGCGCGGGAGAGAGCGGCGGAGCCGTTCCCGGGTGCGATCGATCTCACGATCCCGACGGCGCTCCTCGAGGGTCCGCACCGCTGCGACCGCGTGGTCCAGCTCGGCGGCCACCTCCTTGATGGCATCCGGACCGCTCGCTGTCCGGAGGGTCCGGTTGAGCCGGGTGGCCGTCTCCGGGGTCAGCCGGGCGCCGGCATCGCGGAGCTGATCGGCGACCTTCCGCCGCGCACTCTCCAGACCTCGGCGCCGCTTGGCCTCCTCCTCGGCACCGGCCCGCTGCCGCACCACCAGCGCCCACCCCTCGTCGATGAGGCCCGGGTACTGCCAGGCGAGGCTGAACTTGCCGGAGCTCATCCCCTCGACCAGCGCGGCGACGTGCGCCGAGAACTGCTGGCGAGGCTCTCCGGAGAGATTGCCGATCAGGTCGGCGAGGATCGGACGCGCCTGACCATGGGCGCGGCGCACCCAGCCGGGCAGGTGGAGGTGCTGCGGTTGGGGAACATCGCCGGGACGCGCCGCCGCGGCCAGACCCTCGGGACGGTGTATCCCGGGAAGGCGCGGCCCGGGGCTCGCGACCGGGAGACGGTGGCCGGCGCGGAGGGGTCGCGAGTTGCTCGTCCTGGTTTCGTCGGTCTCGGCCGGCTCCAGGGCGGACGGAATCGGTGCGGAAGTAACTGTCACTCGATGGGCATGACTGATTGGACGCCGGAATCGTACCTGACCGGCCCCGCGGCCCGCCCGCCCGTTACGCGAACGCCACCATCAGGCGTCGTCCGGGATGGTTTCGCGATCAGCGGTGGCCTCAGGCCCGCGATCTCCGCCGACGGGCAGACGTCATTCAGGACGCATACCGGACAGCGCGGGTTGCGCGCCGCGCAGACCCGGCGCCCGTGCAGGATCAGCCGGAGCCCGAGGGCGGTCCACTCGGCGGCCGGGACCATGGCGCAGACGTCCTCCTCGATCTCCACCGGATCCGCCGACGCGGTGAGCTTGAGGCGGGCGGCGAGCCGGGTCACGTGGGTGTCCACGGCGAAGCCCGGCTTGCCGAAGGCGACGCCCAGGACGACGTTGGCGGTCTTGCGACCGACGCCGCGGAGGGTCACCAGCTCCTCCATCCGATCGGGCACCTCCCCGCCGAAGCGCGCCACCACCTCCTCGCTCATCTCGATGATCGAGCGGGCCTTGGCCCGGAAGAAGCCGGTGCTGCGAATCAGCTCCTCCAGCTCGGCGGGATCGGCGCCGGCGAAGGCGCCCGCGTCCGGGTAGCGGGCAAAGAGTCGCGGGGTCACCAGATTGACCCGCTCGTCGGTGCACTGGGCGGAGAGGATGGTCGCGACCAGCAGCTGCAGCGGTCCCTCGTGGACCAGGGCGCACTCCGCCACCGGGTACTCGGCCGCCAGGCGTTCGACGACGGTGGCCGCCCGTTCGCGGGCGCCGCGGGGAAGCCGCCCGGTCCTCGCCATGCACGCAAGGATCGCACCGCCGGGACCGCCACCGGTGCCGCGACCGCCTCCGGTGCGGTGCGGGCGCCGCCTCGGGGTCGCGGCCTTTCTACAATCGGGAGGTCGACCCCACCCCATCGGAGGCTCACCGTGCGCCACAAGATTACCGTCGTCGGCGCGGGCAACGTCGGCGCCAGCGTGGCCCTTCGTCTCGCCGAGCGAGACTACGCCGACATCGTCCTGGTCGACATCGTCGAGGGCCTGCCGCAGGGCAAGGCACTGGACATCCTCGAGGCGGGGCCCGTGGTCGGACACGACAGCCAGGTCACCGGCACCAACGGCTACCAGGAGACCTCGGGCAGCGACATCGTGGTGGTGACGAGCGGCGTCGCCCGCAAGCCGGGGATGTCGCGCGACGACCTGGTGATGACCAACGCCGGCATCGTCAGCGGAGTGGTCCGGCAGGCTGCGGCGGCCTCCCCTCAGGCCGTGCTGATCATCGTGAGCAACCCGCTTGACGCCATGGCCCAGGTCGGCCTGGCGGTCAGCGGCTTTCCCCGCCGGCGGGTGATCGGGATGGCGGGGGTTCTCGACACCGCACGCTTCCGGACCTTCATCGCCCAGGAGCTGGGCGCGTCGGTGCGCGACGTCCAGGCCTATGTGCTGGGCGGGCACGGCGACACCATGGTCCCGCTCACCCAGCTGACGACGGTCGCCGGAAGGCCGGTGGCCGAGCTGATCGCCCCCGAGCGGCTGGAGCAGATCGTACAGCGCACCCGCGACGGTGGCGCCGAGATCGTCAGCCTGCTCAAGACCGGCAGCGCCTACTACGCACCGGGCGCGGCGGTGGTCCAGATGATCGACGCCATCCTGCTCGACACCCGGCAGATCCTCCCCTGCAGCGTCCACCTCCACGGGGAGTACGGCGTCACGGGAGTGTTCAGCGGCGTCCCGGCCCGGCTCGGTTCGGGTGGCCTGGTCGAGGTGGTGGAGATGGACCTGAGCGGAGAGGATCAGGCCGCCCTGCACCGCTCCGCCGCCGCCGTTCAGGAGATCGTCGGGGTCATCGAGGCCAACCGAACCCAGATCGACCCCCTGATGCCGAGCCTCTTCCACCACGACGAGGACTGACCGGCAGCCACCCATCGTCCAGAGCTGGGGGGGTGCTCCTCGCCGAGGGCCGGGGGCGGCTACCCCTCGCCCAGGGTCAGGGGCGGCTGCGGCTGCTCGCCGTCGCCCCAGGTGGGCAGCGGCTCCGGGTCGGTGCCCGGTGTGGTCACGGTGGGGAGCTCCGGGCGCGGTGCCTTGAAGTGCATCCCCCAGAGCGGGCCGATGGACACCAGCAGCTCGAGCGCCGCCTTGCGCACGTCGGAATCGCCCCATTCCGGGGTCCGGGAGTACCGGTAAAAGGCGATGAAGGCGAGCACCATGACGGCGAGGATCGCCGCCAGGACGATGGCGATGATCACCGCTCCCGCCGCCTCACCCGGCCGCCGCCTTCTCCCCCGCCTTGGTACCGGAGCCGCGCAGCTTGCGCACCACCCATTGCACCGGGTCCCAATGGGCGTCGGCCACCCGCTCCTTGAGCGGGATGATCGCGTTGTCGGTGATGTGGATGTCCTC
>PLAX01000050.1 GCA_003135255.1 Candidatus Dormiibacterota bacterium
GTTGCCGGCATCGGCAACGTCATCACGGCCCGGGAGGCTCGGAGACAAGGACACGCGGACCGGCTGCTGCGGGCAGCGGTGAATGCAGCGACCGGCGCCGGGTACGCGTATTCGCTGCTGTGGACGCACCTGCCGCAGCTGTACTCGAGGCATGGATACGGCGAGGCGCCCGGGGAGATCCTGTACGCGGTCACCGGGGTGCCCTCCGCCGGCGCATGCGTCCGACCAGCCGACGACGCCGACCTTCCGCTCATAGCAGGGCTACAGAACCAGTTTGACGCCAATCGCTCCGGTCCCGCGGTGCGCGACATCGGCTTCTGGCGCAGCTCCCGCCACTGGCTCGGCGACGACGTGCTGGTCAGCGACCGGTCCGGCGCCGTCGCCGGTTATGTCCGACGCCGCGTCGAGCGGGATCACGTAAGCGTGCTCGAGCTCGGTGTTGCCACCGACGACCTGCATCTCGGCCGCGTCCTGCTCGCCGCGGCTGCCGAACCCCGACAGGGTCGGCTTCGCGCCGCTCTGCCGCCCTCGCTTCGGCGGGTGCTCGACCCGTGGCAGCCAGCAGTCCGGGATTCGCCGGGTCTGATGGGCCGTCCGTTGTCGATACCGGCACTTGCTAGCGCGCTCAGCTCAAACTGGTCATCCCACCTACGTGTGGCCCAGGATACCCAAGATGTGATCGTGCCAATTGCCCTGCCTGGCGCCCTCGCTGGCTTGCGCGTCAGCACGGAGGGCGTGGTGCAGGCCATGCCCGTGCCTGCTGCTGCTGCGCCACTGGACCCCGGTGAGCTGACCGCACTCGTGCTGCGGGGCTGCGATGCCCGCACCGTCCTCCTTCTCGGCGATCGTGCCGACCTCGATGACCTGTCCGCTATCGCACCCGCCCAGGACTTCGTGCTCTGGCCGACTGACGCGTTCTGAATTGTGGTGGCTCGCAGGGCAGCCGGCAGGCGAACGCCGCCGAACGTCAAGCGACCGCGGGTCGCGAGCACAGACCGTCTCGCCCTCGATGAAGCTCAGCATCTCCCGACCTTGATCCGCTCTTCGCAAGGCTGGTGGCGAGAGAACAAGACCGATGTCGTCAGGCATCGGAGCAACGCGTGGATTCCTCGCCTCTCCATGCCAGGCGACCGACGCACCGTGTTCGCAACTCGGGCCACCTGGCGAACGCTGCCACCCGGCAGTGACTGATCGATACAAACACCCCTCATCGTGTCCGGACCACTCGCGGCAGTTGGGATATCGTTCGCACTCGGAATTGCAGCGGGCACTTCCGCGACGTCCAGGCCTTCACATCGATTGGGTGGGCTGATTCGACCCGGCTCCCGGGGCCCTGAAAGACTGGCAACGGTGGGACCGGCGCGGCCGAGCATGGGGAGTGGAGGGCGCGGTCGTCAAGCGTTGAAGTTGCTGCGGTTTGCCCCTGGTGGCAGCCTCCCAGTGCTCAACGGCGTTGTCGTAGAACACGTTGCGGCGCAGAGCGATACGGTCGGCGGTGCCTGATTCTGGAGTGTGACGAGCCAGGGTGGCAGCAGTCTCGAAGTTTGCGAGCTGAGGGTAGATGAACTGTTCGAGGTATCGCCCGGGATCGCAGGGCCAGAAGACATCCGACGCGTACATCAGCATGTCCGCCGGCAGCATGTCGAGCGCTTTACGGACCGAGTCGATCTGCCAGTCGGCCGGGCAGCCGAACGACAGATCCGCCTTGAGCTGCCATCGGTCCTTCCCGTTCTCACCGGCGTGGAAGGTCTCCATGGCCAAAGTGGCAATGCATTCGTCCACCCACGGCCAGGACAGGTGAGCGAGGTGGCCATGAAGACCCGGAACCCGGTGAAGACCCTCATAGCTGGCAGGCCTGCAAAACCGACTCGACCGCTCGTCGAGGAAGATGCCAGAATGAAACGCGACGTACATCCCGAGATCAGCCAGAGTCGACCACAGCGGGAGCAGTCGCTCATCGTCGGGCGACCAGCGGTCGGGCACCATCTTGATGCCGCGAATTCCCAGCTCGTCGTAACACCGGCGACCCTCTTCTTCCATGAGGCTCACTGCTTGTTCTACGTCGCCGCCGGCCAGCGCCGGGTTCGGATTGAGGACGGCGAAAGCGAGCAGACGCTCGGGTGACGCAGCACAGAAGTGGGCAATGTAGTCGTTGTGACGACGAATGTCATCCATGTGCTCGTCAGTAAGTCCGAGACTATGGACAGACAGCATCGGCGCGAAGCAAAACGCTTGTTCCACGCCGCACTCATCCATCGTGTGCACGACATCGTTGGCATCGCCGTCATCATCGGGGCCGGATGTATGCGTGTGCACGTCGATGATCGGTAGCCGGTCATATAAGACCCCTAAGCGTTCAGTGCGGGGCACTTCGATTCTCCTGACAGTAGGGCTGCTCTCGAGGGGTCGAGATCCAAGTCGGATTGTGCCACGAGTTGCGCCCCTCACCGTGGTGGACATTGAGGGTCTCTCGGCATAGATGTGGGTGGAGTTCGCAAAGTTGCCGGGTGCCGGGTGCCGGGTAGGGTACGGGCCATGATCACCTGTCCCACCTGTCAGCGACGTCCCACCAAGCGCGATGGTCGCGACCACCGCGGCCACCAAAGCTATGCCTGCCGTCCCTGCCGCCGTGGCCTCACTGCCGGCTCCTCCTCGATCTTCGCCGGCTACCGGTGGCCGGCCGAGGTCATCCTGGCCGCCGTCCGCTGGTACCTGAGCTACCCGCTCTCGATTCGGCAGGTGACCGAGCTCCTGGTCGAGCGCGGCATTGACGTCTCTCCCCGCACGGTGGTGACCTGGGCCCACAGCTTCGGACTGCAGCTCTGTTGGCGGCCGGGTGATGGGGTACCCAAGGGCAAGGGATTAGGTGCACCGGCGGCCACGTGGAAGGGCCGTCCGGTGCCTTGTTGGCGATGGGGGAGATGTCGCCCAACCTCCAGAATTGGCCAGCAGCATCGACTCCGCGGACGCACCTTCATGCAGGGCGCCCGCTACAGTCCCCCCTCCTCGAGCGCTCGCCGGGCTTCGCCCCGTTTTCTCTCGGTGATCTGGGTGTGGCCCGAGACCGAGGTCAGTCCGTTGTGGTCGAGGGTCTCGGCGGTGACGGCGCTGGGCGAAACTGATCAGACCAGTTGGGCAAAAGTGACCAGGGTCTGAGCCTCCTGGGGGGCAGTTGTCATGCTCCGCGGGGTAACGCTCATCGCAGTCACCCCGGCGCCGCCGGGTCGGGCATGCCCGACGGACGGGGCCGTCCGGATAGGCCGATGCGGGGGATCTTGCCAGCCCAGAAGAGGTGCACCTCCTCCCACCACCAGCGCGACCACGGACGGAGGCAGGTCTCGAAGTCGCTTGGGCTCACGCCATTGGAGTGGACGGTCGAGTTCTGAAGGTCCTCGAGAATGCCGACCACCGCGAGGTTGTGAACGTAGCTCTCGCCGTCCGCGATCAGCCGCTCGGTCAGCTCCATGGCGGCCTCCATGTCGTCGCGGTGACCGGAGGCGAGTCGGAGGCTGAGATGCCGGACGAATGCGCTTACGAGCAGGAAGTCCAGCGGTTCGGGCTCGGCTTCGTAGTCCTGCCAGTACTCACGCCAGAGTTCCGACTCCGCGAACGAGGGGACGGCCTCTGTCAGCAGGTTGGGCACTTCGGATCGGGAGATCACGTCGAACCTCCCGACCGATCATCCTCAACCGCGGCGTCGAGCAGCGTGCAGAGCCTCGCCGCCCACTCTGCCATGTCTATTGGAGACGCCACAGACGGAGACCAAGCAGCTTCACAACCTCCTCCTTCCCTTCGCTGCCGTTGGAGCTGTAAGCTCGATTGATCTGTGACCACCTTCATCAGGCTCACCTCCGACAACAACGGCAATCTACTCTGGCTGGATTGGCATCGGATCGTCTACATGTACCAGGAAGAGATCGAGGACCAACGGGAGAAACGGCGCGTGACCGTGCTGGTGATCGAGGATCTCACGGACGACCTCTGGGTCCAGGAATCGCCCGAGCAGATCGTCGCAATGGTGGACGCCGGTGTACAGGGTCGCGACTGGCTGGACAGTACCCGGTAGCGGACCAGACCACGTGCCCAGCCCGGCTCCAGGTCGCCAACCACTGCAGGTGCCGGCATGGGCGACGCACGCCCGCGATTTTCCATCCAGCCCTCCCGGCGCAGCGGTGCCCAGATCCGTCGTCGAAGCCCGTACCCGCCGCTGGTTACACGCTCAGGAGGGGTCCAGGCGGTATCTCGGGCATGCGGGGCCGCGGTGACGGACTTGAGCCCGGCCAGTACTTCTGGGAGGTTGTAAGAAAGCTTCGTCATCAGCACCCTTGCTTCCTGGACGCCAATAATGTCTAGATATGGCAGGAGAGGCAGCATCTCCCATGGCGAAGGAGCAGCTGACGGGCGGGGCAGCCCCGGCTCTGGTGGTGAGCCACCTGACGAAGCGTTTTGGCGACCGCAGCGCGTTCGAGGACGTCTCCTTCGAGGTCGCCCGCGGCGAGGTGTTCGGGTTCCTGGGACCCAATGGGGCCGGGAAGACGACAACGGTGAGGACGCTGGGGACCCTCATCGCTCCGACCTCCGGGTCTGCGGTGGTTGCGGGGATACCCCTCTCGGCGGCCACCGGAGCCGAGATCCGGCAGCTCATCTCCGTCATGCCGGAGAATCCCGGCCTGTACGTCCGGCTCACCGTTCAGGAGAACCTGGAGCTCTTCGCCGGCCTCTATGGCCTGGCTTCGCCCGGCGCGCGGATTGCCGGTGTCCTCGAGACCGTCAATATGGCGCCGCGAGCGCGTGACCTGTGCGGGCTCCTCTCGAAGGGTCTCCGGCAGCGGGTGGGTCTGGCTCGCGCCCTGCTGAGCGATCCGGTGGTCATGTTTCTGGACGAGCCGACGTCGGGCTTGGACCCTGTCGCTTCGCGGGACGTGCATGACCTGATCGCCAGCCTGCGCGAGCGTGGCGTTACCGTCTTCCTGACCACCCACCGTTTGGAGGAGGCGGAGCGGCTCTGCGATCGCGTTGCCATTCTCAACACGCGGCTTCTCGCCGTTGGGCCGCCGGAGCAGCTCAGGACGCAGCTGTTCCGCAGCTCACTGGTGGTGGAGACGGCCGCGCGTCTGNNCTCGTGGCCGCCGGGGCCGACGTGGTGTCGATCGCAGTCGCGCACCACTCGCTGGAGGACGTCTATCTCGAGCTGGTCGAGGCGGACCCGGAGGCAGGGCGATGATCGGGCTCGACGTGGGACGGCTGGTCGCCGTGGCACGAAAGGAGGCGCGTGAGTACCGACGCACGCCGTTCATCATCGGCGCGATGGCGGTGCTTCCGCTCATCTTCATGATCAACCCGGTGATCACGATCTTCGCGATCGGTGCCACCGTCAAGGCCGCGACGGTCACCAAGGCGGTGGGTGCCACCTTCCTTGTCCTNNACCCTGGAGCCGCTCTTGACCACGCCGGTGCGACGAGGCGAGCTCCTGATCGGCAAGGCGCTGGTCGCCGCCGTGCCCGCGGTCGGGATCGCCTACATCCTGTTCGCCCTCGCGGTGATCCTGGCCCACTTCTTCGCCGGCAACCCCACGGTGGCCGCGACTCTGACCGAAGGCTCGCACATCCTCGCCCAGGCGCTGTTCGCGCCGCTGCTCGCCGTCTGGTCGATCGGGGTCGGCACCGCGATCTCGGCGCGAGCCAGCGACGTGCGGGTCGCACAGCAGCTGGGAACGCTGGCCAGCCTGCCACCCCTCGGGGTGACCGCCCTGGTGTCGTTCCAGATCGTGCCCTTGGGTGTGTGGACGGCGGTGGGGTTCGGGCTCGGGCTGCTGGTCATCGACATCGCCATGTGGCGGGGGGTCGTGGCCACGTTCGACCGCGAGCGGTTGATCACCGGCTCCCGTGCTGTGAAGACGACGGGCGTGGGCCCCGGCGACAGAGTCGCGCCGGGTGAGGTGCGGCGGATACAAGCGTAGGAGGATCGAGAATGGGCGAAGCGACAATCCGTCTCTCACGGGCAGGAAGCCTCAGCCCCCTGCTGGGGATGGAGACCTGGAACATCTCCGTCGATGGCAGGGTGGTGGGCGCCATCGCCGCGGGAGAGACCGTCGAGGTGTCGGTCACCCCGGGTCAGCACTCATTGCTTCTGCGGGGCCGGGGTCGGAACCGAAGCCCGCTCCGCGCCTTCGAGGTCGCTGAGGACGAGGTCGTGAGCTACCGCTGCCACGGTCCCCGGTACGGCCCGCCGCATGTCGTGGCGGCACTCATCAAGCCAGATCTCTGGATCACCCTCAGGCGGGAGTAGCGATCGAAGTTCAGCTCGGCCGGAGCACTACCCCCTGCAGGNNATTCAGATGCACCATCTGCCTCATCAAAGAAGCTGCACAGTACGGGCCGCCTCCCACGTCAGGAAATGGTTGGGATAGATGAGGTCTCTGGGCCGTCGTGCACGCTCTTGGCCATGCGCCCAGCCCGGAGCCATCCAGGAGTGCTCCACCGGCGCTCTCTGCACGAGCTTGCGTTGAGTAGGGTTGTGCCATAACCCGCGTGGACGTCCCCCGTCTCGTCGACGAGCTGCCGGACGCCTTCCTGGAGGCGGCTGCCGTCTTGCTCGAGCGCGTCCGCGACTCGCAATGGCGCGCCTAGAGACCGCCCCGGCGGCCAGGTCGGGTGACGCTTGATATACGGATACCCCGTAATGGTATATTGGCAGAGATGACTGTCGCGCTAGCCTCCGCCCCTGACACCCCGCAGCTGGAGCTGGACATCGAGGGGATGACCTGCGCTTCGTGCGTCCGCCGGGTGGAGCGAGCGCTGACAGCACTCCCCGAGGTGACCGCCGCCACCGTCAACCTGGCCACCGAAAGGGCACTCGTGACCCTCGTGCCCACCGCCTCCGTTGCCGACGTGAGGGAGGCTGCGGCACGTGCCGTTGGCGCGGCCGGCTACTCGGTGCGAGCGGGCACTCCAACGGCGGCCGTGGGGACCGCGCATGTCCAGCTGGCCATCACCGGCATGACCTGTGCCTCCTGCGTCCGCCGGGTGGAGCGAGCCCTTGCCGCCGTCGAGGGGGTCGGCTCGGCGAGTGTCAACCTGACAACGGAGATGGTCGACGTGGCCCTCACCACCCCAGTGGACGCCGCTCGGCTGGTCGCCGCCGTCGACAAGGCGGGCTACGGCGCCGAGGTGCTTTCCGGACGGCGGAGCGCGCGGGAGGAGGCCGAGGAGCGCCAGGCCCGGCGCCGGGCGGTGGTCCGCTCTCGCACGCGGGTGCTGGGCGTCGGCATTGCCCTGAGCGCCGGAGTGCTGATCCTCAGCTACGGCTTCGCTTCGGTGGCGTGGTCGCCGTACGCGCAACTGGGACTGGCCCTCCCCGTCTGGCTCGGGGTCGGCGCGAACTTCCACAGGGGGGCGCTGAAGATGGCGCGCCACGCCAACGTCAACATGGACACGCTGGTCTCGCTGGGATCGACCGTCGCCTTCGGGTACTCGGCGGTGGCGACCTTCGTGCTGCCGGGGCGGTCGCTGTACTTCGACGTCGCCGCCCTCATCGTCACCCTGATCAGCGTCGGCAAGCTACTCGAGCTGGTCGCCCGCGGCCGGGCCGGGGACGCTATTGAGGCTCTGGCCGAGCTGCAGCCTCGCACCGCCCGCTTGCTGGCCCGGGCCGCTTTCGCCGACCGCTGGCGGGAGGCGCCGGCGGTCGACGTTCCCGCGGAGGGCCTCCGGATGGGGGACGTCGTCCAGGTGCGACCCGGGGAGCGGATCCCGACCGACGGGGCCGTCATCGAGGGCGGCGGTGCCGTTGACGAGTCCATGCTGACGGGCGAGAGCCTTCCGGTGGTCAAGCACCCCGGCGACGACGTGGTCGGCGCCACCGTCAACGGGACCGTTCCGCTGGTCCTGCGCGTGACCAAGGTCGGCGCGGAGACCGTGCTCGCGCAGATCCTCACCCTGGTGGAGCGAGCGCAGACGGAGAAGGCGCCGGTGCAACGGTTGGCGGATCGGGTGTCCGCGATCTTCGTCCCCGTCATCCTGGTTGCGGCTCTCGCCACCTTCCTCGGCTGGATGCTGACCGGCCACGGCTTCGTCGCGGCCATGGTCCCGGCGGTCGCGGTCCTGGTGGTCGCCTGCCCCTGCGCCCTCGGCCTCGCCACCCCGGTCGCGATCATGGTCGGGACCGGTCGCGGGGCGGAGATGGGGCTGCTCATCCGGGGTGGTGAGGCGCTGGAGCGTATCCGCGCCCTCCGGGTGGTCGTCTTCGACAAGACGGGGACGCTCACCGTCGGGAAGCCCGCGGTGGTGGATCTGAGTGCTGTCGGGGACGCCGATCCGCAGAGGGCCCTTCTTCTGGCCGCGACTCTCGAGCAGGCTTCGGAGCATCCTCTGGCCCGGGCCGTGGTGGAAGCTGCCTCGTCCAAGGGTGTGGTGCCCGCGGCGGAAGCGGTCGAGGCGGTGCCCGGCAACGGCATCCGTGGCCGGGTGGCCGGGTTGGAGGTCGCCGTGGGGTCACTGCGCTGGCTCGGCGAGCTCGGTATCGACACCGTCGAGGCAGGGACTCTTGCCGGTGCCGCGGCGCAGCGAGCCTGGAGTCCTTTCGGGGTCGCCGTCGAGGGCCGGGTCGAGGCAGTGATTGCCGTCGCCGATCCGCTCCGCCCCGACAGCGCCAGAGGCATTGCCCGCCTGCGCGCACTCGGCCTTCGTGTCGTCCTCGCCACCGGAGACGTCCCGGCCGCCGCAGCGGCGATCGCTGCCGAGGCCGGGATCACCGAGGTACGGGCCCAGCTGCGCCCCGCTGAGAAGGCCATGGTCGTCACCGAGCTCCGAGCCGCCTACGGTCCTGTGGCCATGGTGGGGGATGGCATCAACGATGCACCGGCCCTGGCTCTGGCCGACGTCGGTATCGCCATGGCAAGTGGCACGGGGGTGGCGATGGCGGCGGCGGACATCACCATCGTTCACGGCGACATCGAGGCGGTGAGCCGGGCCATCGCGCTCTCCCGTGCCACGCTCACCACGATCCGCCAGAATCTGGGCTGGGCGTTCGGCTACAACCTGATTCTCGTGCCCCTGGCCGCGTTCGGCGTCGTTCCTCCGGTGGGCGCCGCGCTGGCCATGGCCCTCAGCTCGGTCAGCGTCGTCCTCAATGCCCTGCGCCTCCGGCGCTTCGCGCCCCCATCGTCACCGCGGTCCGGCGCGGTCAGCCTTCCTGAACCGGGCGCCGCGGCATGATCGTCACATGACCGACCTCTGCAACCCATCACCGCAAGGAGATAACACCATGCCGGCACTCACCCTGGTAGCACCTGACATCAGCTGCGACCATTGCAAACACACCATCGAGACGGAGCTCGCCACTCTCGCTGGGATCGAGCAGGTGCAGGTCGATCCGCCCGTCAAGACCGTGCGCGTTATCTACGATGACACGCTGGTCGGCGAGCCCGCCATCCGAGCCCGGCTCGATGAGATCGGCTACCCAGTGGGGGCCTGAGGCGATGCCGATGGCCGCTCCCGGCTACACGGCAGACAAGGCCTCGCTGCAGGCTCGGCTGGCCCGGATCGAAGGCCAGGTGCGCGGTCTTCAGCGGATGCTCGATGAAGACCGATACTGCATTGATGTGCTCACCCAGGTGACGGCGGTGAAGGCTGCGCTGGACAAGGTGGCGCTGGCACTGCTCGACGACCACGTCAGCCACTGCGTCGTCGACGCGGTGCGGCACGGTACCGGCGAGGAGAAGGTGAGGGAACTGACCACGGCGATCGGCCGCTACCTCGGGTGATCAGCCTCCGGCATGGCCGCCGGCGGCGTTCGCAGGCTCCACGCGACCGGTGAAGCGAAGAATCCAATTCCTCCGCCTCGCCAGCTGAGCACAACGCACTCGGCGCGATGGGCGCTCTCCCATCATCTCTCGTCGGCCGCTTCATCAGCGGGGTGGCCCGCGCCCTCGTTCGCGCCTCCACGTGGACGCCGCGCCTTCAGGTCCGGCGAGCGACTCCCACGATGTGGGGCGCGGTCGGGAAGGGGATGCGCGTCTCGGGAAACCGGAAGCTGTGCAGTCGCTCGATGCTGAAGCCAGCAGTCTGAATGGCGGTCGCGGAGTCTCGAGAGGCGTGGCAGCCACCGGTCAGCCGCGGCCAGACTGAGGCGTCCATCAGCCGCTGGATTCGCCGCAGCGACGGCGAGTCCGCCCGGACGTGCTCGAGGAAGCGCAGCTCTCCCCCGGGCCTGATGACGCGGTGCAGCTCGGCGAGCGCAGCACCCGCGTCGGACACCGAGCAGAGAACCAGGGACACGACGCCCGAGTCGAATGCCGCACTTTCCGCGGCGATGCGCTCAGGGTGCCGGCGACGACCTCCACCGGGATGGGTGCTCGTCTCGCCTTGACCTTCGCGCAGGAACGGAGATAGGGCTCGGGCTCTATTGCCAGCACAGCCGTCACCTCGGGTGGGTAGTGGCGGAAGTTGAGACCGTTGCCGGCCCCGACCTCCACCACGCGCCCGGCCAGGCCGGCGAGCAGCTCTCGGCGGCGGACCGCATAGCCGCGGCGTTCCCACGCCGGGCTGAGCCGCGCGTACATACGGGCAAAGAAGGGATGGCCGGCGCGGGCCCATCGGCCCGGGGCATCGGCTATCAGCGGTGGGTTGGGATAGAGAGTCTGCCGGGCTGGTGGTCATCAGCCGCCGAGGCCTGGCTCGCACCTCTCGCCCCAACACAACTCGCGACGACGACACCCGTGGTGGAACAGTCTTCGGGGGGCCGGGCACGAGCTAACCGCCAGTTTTGCGATATTTCCGCTATTCTGATATTCTGCTCACATGGCCACGACCCATTACGTCACCGTCCAAGCGAAGGGGACGATCT
>PLAX01000125.1 GCA_003135255.1 Candidatus Dormiibacterota bacterium
GCGAGCGCTCCAGTCGCCGCGGATGCGCGGAGGAGCCGCCGCCGGCCGGCGCCGACATGACGCTACCAGTCTGGGACACCGGTCCGGGGGCCGCGCGCCCCGCTGCCCGCCCCTCCCTCCGCCGGCCGGGTAGACTCGGGCAGATGATGCGTCCTGCGAGCAGGTGGTGGCCTTCCGGCAGCGGACACCGGCCGGTAGCACCGCTCGAGGACCTCTGAGGGAGCAGCGTGTCGTTCTTTGGACGCCTCTTCGGGTCCAGGCCGCCGTCCTCCGCGCCGCCGAACACGGCCGTGATCGCGGACGACCTCGTCGCCGGCCTCACCGCCGGAGGAGCCTCACTCGATGCGGCCGTCGACTCCGCCCTCCGCCGCCATCTCGAGGCGGAGAGGCGCGCTGCCGAGGCCGAGAAGCGGGGCGAGAAGATCCCCTTCTGGCTCCGAAGGGANNCGGTCTCCCGCCCGTGAGCGCTGACCCCCTCCTCGAACTGCGCGGACCGGGCCGTCGCCTGATCCTCGCCCTGGTCGGCCTGCTGGTGCTGCTCGCCTACGGCACCGCCGGGTACGTCCTGATCGAGCGCTGGAGCTTCCTCGACGCGCTTTTCATGACGGTCATCACGGTGAGCACGGTCGGCTACGAGGAGGTCCACCGGCTGAATGCGGCCGGAGAGGTGTTCACCATCTCGGTGATCGCCTTCGGGGTGATCGGTTTCCTCTACACCTTCGGTGTCCTTGTCGAGCTATTGTCGAGTGGGTATTGGGAGCATCACCGGAGGGCCCGTCGGGTGCAGCGCCGGCTGGACGACCTGCGGGATCACGTCATCGTCTGCGGCTACGGGCGCACCGGTCGCCAGGCCGGGATCGAGCTCGCCCAGTCCCAGCAGCCGTTCGTCGTCATCGAGTGGAACCCGGATGGGCTGGCGAGCGTCGAGCAGGACAGGGTGCTGCACGTCCTCGGTGACGCCTCGAGCGACGAGGTGCTCGGGCGCGCCGGGATCCGACGCGCCCGAGCGCTCATCAGCGCCGTCGACTCCGACGAGCGCAACGTGTACATCGTGCTCACGGCGCGCTCGCTCCGCCCCGACCTCTACATCGTGGCCCGCTCCTCCCATCCCGACTCCGCCGACAAGCTGCGCCGCGCCGGAGCCGACCGGGTGGTCAGCCCGTACACCCTGAGCGGCCGGCGCATGGCCGCCCTCGCCATGCAGCCGGCGGTGGTCGACACCTTCGACCTGCTGGTGGGGGGCGCGGACATCTCGATGCGGGTGGAGGAGCTGGTGGTCGGCGCCGATCGGGGGAAGGGGCGCACCGCGGCCGATCTGCGCCGCTCCGGGGCGGTGCTGCTCGCGCTGCGCTCCGGCGACGGGGCGCTGCGGGTGGGACCGGGCGACGACGAGATACTCCGTCCCGACGACATCGTGGTTGCGATGGGCACCCGCGACCAGCTCATCACCCTCGCTGCCACCCTGGGCCCCGGACCGGCGCGCCGCTGATCAGCCCGTGATCAGCGACTCCATCTCGGAGAGCGCCGCCGCCCGCTCGGGGTCGGCGAAGTGCTTCCGGGCAGGCTCGAGGCGGTCGATCAGCCGGTCCGCCAGGCCGGCCTTGGCGTCCATGGGGTGGAGCGCGCCGGAGGCGTAGGCCTCGCGCACCTCCTGGATCGACGCGAAGGTCACCGGCCCGCCGTTCTCCGGTCTCCGCTCGATTCGCAGCTCCGTGTCGCCGAGGCCGAAGCAGAGATGCTCGATCCAGTCCATCACCGGGTTCAGCTCGACCTCTCCCGGAGGGCAGAAGGCGCCGCGCAGCTTGGCCCGGATCTCGTCGGGGGAGTCGTGCACGAAGACGGCGGAGCGCGGCTTGGACTTGCTCATCTTCATGGCCGCCAGCGCCTCGGCGCGCTCCTCCGGCGGCACCGGCCAGCGGTCCGGCTTGAGCAGCCCGGTGAGCAGCGGGCTGTGCGCCGCCAGCGGCTTGATGGCGGTGCCGGCGGCGTCGCGGAGAGTATTGACCCTGATCTTGGTGGCCACGTCGCGGGCGATCACGTGGGCCTTGCGCTGATCCATCCCGGCGTGGGCGATGTGGACCCCGAGGGCGAAGATGTCGGCCGCCTGCATCGCCGGGTAGATGAGCTTGGCGAAGTCGTGCTGCTCCCCCTCCTTGCGGCCGAGGATGGTGACGCTCCGCTGCATCCGTGCCACCGAGGTGTGCTTGGCGACCTCGATGACGGTGGCCCAGTAGTCGCGCGCGGGGTCGGCATAGACATCCGAGGCGAGGGTGAGCCGGAGGGCCGCCGGGTCGCCGCCGACGCAGAGCAGCGACGCCTTCATCGCCTCGCCGTAGTAGGAGACGGCGAGCCGCCGGATGCGATCGCGATCGCCGCCCAGCTTGTCGTTGATCCAGGTGTGCCAGTCGGCGAGCAGGACGCTGCAGTCGACCCCCGCCTGCTGGAAGTCGCGGACCTTCGCCATCAACACCAGGCCGCCGCCCAAGTGGACGCGTCCCGAGATCTCGTAGCCGATGTAGTGCTTGAGCCGCTGACCGGTCGCCAGCAGCGCGGGCAGCTCCTCCCGGGTCAGCAGCTCGGCGAGGTTGCGCTCGATGAGCGCCGCCCGGCGGTCGATCTCGGGAGTGGGGGAGGGGGTGCTGGTCATCGGGAGCCTCGGGGTCGGGCGGGTGCCTCGGGCCCCGGGGACGGACACCGTAGCACCCCGGGGGGATGGTCCCAGGGGCTGGACTCGAACCAGCGATACACGGTTTTACAGACCGCTGCCTTGGCCACTTGGCTACCCTGGGATCGATCGGGAAGGATACTCAAGGTGAGGCTACGGGAGCCGGGAGCGGGTCAAACGGACCTCTGGAGGCCCGCCGGCGCCAGGCCGTCCCACGGTCACGACTGACCGAGAGCAGTTCGGTGCGAGCTGGCTGAAAGTGCTGGCGCCTTCGCGCGTATATGGTTCGTGATCACAGTGATCGACCACGAGATCAACTGGTCGGCTGCCTGCGAGGAGCACGCTGGGGCGGTCAACCGTCTCGCCCGGCTTATCCTCGGGAGCGCCGAGGATGCCGCCGACGCCACCCAGCTCACCTTCGAACGGGCGATCAGACGGCAGCGGGGGTACGACCGGGGGCGCCCACTGCGGCCATGGTTGATGGGCATCGCCGGGCACGAGGCGCTCAGCCTCGCCCGCAGACGGCGGCGTTTCGCCTGGGTCCCGTTGCTGAGCACGACCCCGGCTTACCAGCCGCCCCACGAGGGGTCGCCGGTCTGGGAGGCCGTCGCCGCGCTGCCTCCGGGCCACCGAGCGGTGGTGGCCCTCTTCTACGTCTGCGGCTACTCCCTCGAGGAGGTGGCATCGATCCTCGGACTGCCGGCCGGCACTGTCGGCTCCCGGCTTCACACCGCACGTCGCCGCCTGCGCGAGCTTCTCGCCGACGACGGGGCTGAACGGAGCGCTCGCGCATGAACCAGGACGACGACCTCGACCGCCTCTTCCGGACCGCCCTCCAGCGTGACACCGCCGGCTGGCAGGCCCCCGTCTCGCAGCGCGAGCGCAGGAATACCCTGGTCCGTGCCCGTCTCCTGGCCTCGATGGCCACGGTGGGTCTGGCTGCGCTTCTCGTCGTCGGGGGGCTCGCGCTGCACGGCCGGCTGGCCGGCGGCGAGTCCCCCATCGGGGGCGGGCACCCACCCGTCGTGGGGACCTCGCCGTCGACCCTCCCGGCAACCGCCACGCCGTACGCCGTGACCCCGTCGGCGGTGGCCGTTTCGCCCACCGCTCCCGGCGGCCCGGTCCCGCCCGGTTTCGTGCCCGTCTCCGGGTCGGGCCTTCCCGATGGGACCATCTGGCTCCTGGGCACAGCACCCTGCAGCTCCGCCCCGTGCACCTCGATCGTTCGCAGCCTGGACGGGGGGCGGGACTGGGTGGGCATCCCGGCTCCGCGGACGCCGCTGAGCGGCTACAGGTCCGCCACCGGGGTCAGCCAGCTGCTCTTTGCCAACGCCGAGGACGGCTGGGCGTACGGGCCGGAGCTGTGGTCGACCCACGACGGCGGGGCCTCCTGGCACCAGGTCACCGTCGCCGGCGGTGGGATCCTCAGCGCGGCGGTCGCCGGCGACCAACTGGTCGTCGCCATCGGCGCGGAATCCGACCAGGGCGGCACCGTGCTGCTGGCTCACGCGCCGGTCACCGGTGACGATCTCACCGTGACCGACAAGTTCTTCGCCGGTTCGGCCACGACGTTTCCGCCGCCGGTGGAGCTGGCCGGCTCGGCCTCCGGCGCGGTGTGGGCCCTCACGTCGGCCGCGGCCGACGGCCAGCTGCTCTCCAGCGTGAACGGCGGGGCGAGCTGGACCGCGACGACGTACCCGTGCACCCAGGGCCCCATCGAGGCAGACGAAGCCGCAATCGCGGCTGCGGCTCCCGGCCGGCTGGTCGTCGCCTGCGGTTGGGGAGGCGCCGCCGGCTCGGAGTCCAAGACGGTGATGACGTCGTCGGACGGCGGTCAGAGCTGGTCGACAGTGGCTGCGGCCACCGAGCCGAGCCCGACCGCCGACGGGGTCCTGCTCGGCGGCGACCTCGATGGCATCGCAGCCGACGGCAGCACGATGATCCTCTCGTCGTCCTCCGGGGGCAGCGAGCTCGAAACCAGCGCCGATGGCGGTGTGACCTGGAGCCGGACGCTCGGGCTTGCGTCCGGCGGCACGCCCTGGAGCTCCGTCGTCTTCCTCGACCCCCAGGACGTCCTCGCGGTCACTTCCGCCGAGCCCCAGGTGGCTGCGGGCTCGGCCTACATCAGCACCGACGCGGGCCAGACCTGGACCGAGCTGGACATCCCCGGCTGAGAGCCCGGTGGGCTCGGGACTACCCCTCCTCCGCGCCGGTCCGCAGCTCCAGGCCAGCGGATGCCGCCGACGCCATGGTGTCGCTCACCAGCACCACGGGCAGGCCGCGGGCGTCGAGCAGCGACGCCGCGATGGCGGCGCGGAAGCCCCCGGCGCAGTGCACCCAGACGGGCCCGATCTCCGCCATGGCGCTGACCTCGTCGAGGTGATCGCCCAGGTCCGGGAGCGGGAGGTGGCGGGCACCGGCCAGATGGCCGGATCCCCATTCCTCGTCCCGCCTGATGTCGACCACCGCTGGCCTCTCCCCCCGCGCCCGGGCAGCGGCAAGGTCGGCGAACGTGACCACCGGGTAGCTGCGCAGGCGAGCGCCCGGCGTCCACGTGGCGAAGGGCCGGGCCACCTGCGCGGCGGGGCGGTCGATGCCGATCAGGGCCATGGCCCGCTGGGCGGCGGCGACCGTCCCCTCCTCCTCCCCGGCCAGGACGACCGGGGTGCCCCAGGGGAGGAGCCACCCCAGGTAGGTGGCGAAGAAGTCGCCGCCCTCGATGTTGATCCAGCCCGCCAGGTGGGCTCCGGCGAACTCCGTCCGGGGGCGCAGGTCGATGATCCATTCGCCTGCGGCAGCGCGCCTTGCCGGCTCCTCGGGTGCCGCCTCCGGGGCGGGACGCAGATCGATGGGGCCCGGCCCGCTCCGATTGATGGGGGCCATTCGCGGGTAGTAGCTGGGGTATGCGATGAACCCGGCGATGAGCTGGCGCACGAACGGGTCTTCGTCCAGGAGCAGCGCCGGCTGATGGGCCGCCTCCGCCCCCAGCTCCGCGAGCGCGTCGCCGGCGGTGCCGCCGGGCGCGCAGAAGCTGCCGAATCCGTGGGTCGGGTGGAGCTCCACCGTTGCCGGCAGCTCCTCCGCCAGGCGGCGGATCGATCGCCACTGCGCTCGCGCCAATGGCTCGGTCCGGTCGGATCCCAGCAGGTCCGTGCGCCCGGCGGTGCCGTGGAGCCATGAGCCCCCGCTGAAGAGGGCCAGGGGACGGCCGCCGGCGGCCTCGCCCAGGACGTAGGCGAGGTGATGGTCCGTGTGCCCGGGGGTGTGGACCACCCGGATCGCCATCGATCCGGTGGTGATGACATCCCGGTCCCGCAGGCCCACTCGCTGCCCGGCGAACGAGACCTCCTCGGCGGCGGCGAGGCCGTACCGGGCGCCGGTGATCCGGGCCAGCTCGAGCCCGCCGCTCACGTAGTCGTTGTGAACGTGGGTCTCCAGCACCCAGGTGACCTGGACGCCGAGGCGGCCGCAGAGGGCGACGCAGCGATCGACGTCTCGCGGCGGGTCGACGACCACGGCGACGGTGCCGTCGGTCGCGATGTGCGAGTGGTTGCCGAGCCCCGGGGTCTCCAGGGGAGTGACCCGGATCCGAGGGGCCTCGACCTCGGCGGTCGCCTCACCACCGGCGGCGAGGTCGAGGGCTGGCATCCAGGTCATCCTATCCAAGCCCCCTGGAAAAGGGGAGATTTGAACCCGGGCAGGACAGAAGCATCACCGATTCCGGCGCGGCCACGAGCAGCGAGCCCGCGTGAGAGTTCATCGTAAACAATCCACACCTTCCGAAGTGATCGTATGCGGCTCCGGAACAGCCGCTGCATCCCTGCACCCCCCTTTAGGACAAAGCTGTCCTTAAGGGGTTTGAGATGGAGTCCCGCTCCTGGCGCGGCAGTCCGCCGCCCGGCAGCCTTTCGACTGTTGCCTGGGGTCGCCGCCCCCTGCCAGTGGGCTCGAACGAGGAGGGCCGGACTGCCCTGAGATCCTGGTGCCGACTCGGGCATGCCGCCGGCGGTTCAGGGCGACGTTGACGGCCTGAGCGCCGAGCTACCCGAGCTCTGGGCCACCAGCGGCGATGACGCGGAACGTCACCTCCTCCTGGGTGAGCTGATCGCTCTCGAACCTCCGTGCTCGCCGCTCTGGCCGCCTGATGCCGGAATCCGTGATGCATCGGGGCAGGACCCGAGACCTTGCGGATCCCGGACGTATAACGTATTCTTTATTCAAGGTATCTTTATGAAAGAAACGGTTATGCGTTCGCGATCCCCGCGCCGGGCCGTCCCCGGTGCCATCGCCGCCGGGGTGTTCGACCTCTCGGTCCATTTCGAGGGGCTGGCCAACCCGACGCGGCTCGCGATCGTCGAGATCCTGGCCCGCCGGGGCGAGGTGCGGGTGTCTGAGTTGGCCGAGCTGTGCCTTGTCAGCCAGCCGAGGATGAGCTGGCACCTCCGGACCCTCCGCCACGCCCAGGTGGTCTCCACCCGGCGCGACGGGCGTGAGGTCCTCTGCCGCCTCGATCGCGAGGCCATCGATCGCCACCTGCGGAGCTTTGTCCAGATTCTCGGGGCCGGCGCCGATCCGAAGGGCGCCGCCGAGCCAAGTCGCACCACCGAGGCGCTGCCCGCGCCTGTCAGTGAGGGAGTCTCATGAGCAACAAGGTCCGGGTCGCCATCATCGGCGTCGGCAACTGCGCTTCGTCCCTGGTCCAGGGCGTCGAGTACTACAAGCACGCGGAGCCGGGAGACCAGGTCCCCGGCCTGATGCACGTGGACCTCGGCGGCTACCACATCTCCGACATCGAGTTCTCCGCGGCCATCGACATCGACGTCGAGAAGGTGGGCAAGGACCTCTCCGAGGCCGTCTTCAGCGGACAGAACAACACCGTGAAGTTCTCCGACGTCCCCAACAAGGGCGTCAAGGTGGTCCGGGGGATGACCCACGACGGCCTCGGCAAATACCTGAAAGAGGTGATCACCAAGGCGCCGGGCTCCACCGCCGACATCGTGAGCGTGCTCAAGGAGAGCGGCACCGACGTGGTGGTCAACTACCTCCCGGTGGGCAGCGAGGAGGCCACCAAGTGGTACACCGAGCAGATCCTGTCCGCCGGCTGCGCCATGGTCAACTGCATGCCGGTGTTCATCGCCCGTGAGGACTACTGGCAGGACCGCTTCCGCAAGGCCGGGGTGCCCGTCATCGGCGACGACATCAAGTCCCAGCTCGGCGCCACCATCATCCACCGGGTGCTCACCCGCCTCTTCCAGGACCGCGGCGTCAGGATCGAGAACACCTACCAGCTCAACTTCGGCGGCAACACCGACTTCCTCAACATGCTGGAGCGCGAGCGCCTGGTCAGCAAGAAGATCAGCAAGACCAACAGCGTCCGCTCCCAGCTCGACCAGAAGCTGGACGACCGCAACATCCACATCGGGCCGTCGGACTACGTGCGCTGGCTGGACGACCGCAAGTGGTGCTACATCCGGATGGAGGGGCGCTCCTTCGGCGACATTCCCATCAACGTGGAGCTGAAGCTCGAGGTGGTCGACTCGCCGAACAGCGCGGGCATCGTGATCGACGCGGTCCGCTGCTGCAAGCTGGGCCTCGACCGTGGCCTGTCCGGCACCCTGGAGGGCCCGTCCTCCTACTTCATGAAGTCGCCGCCCAAGCAGTACTCGGACAACCGAGCCCGGGAGCTCACCGAGGCCTTCATCGCGGGCACCACTCCTGCGGCCGGCAACGGGCACGCCCAGCCCGCCGTCCCCGCGGCCCTGGTGACCCAGCAGGCAGTCGAGCCTCCCCACTCCTGATAGCCTGCTCACCGCAGCAGGAGCCCTCACGGGGTGGCGATGACCAGCGTCGGCAGTCAGATCGAGCACGGCCCCGGCGGAGAGGTCCCCGCCGGGGCCGCCGCCGGCGTTCCCGGCGACGGCTCGATGCTGCCCTACTACGCCTATCGGGTTGCCGAGTCACTGGTTAGAGTGCTGCCGCGGCGGGCCGCCTACGGTCTGGCCGTCGGGTGCGCGGAGGTCCTGCGGACCGTGCGGCCTGGGACCGTCCGCGGTCTCCGGGCCAACCTCGCCCACGTCCTCCCGGACCTCGAGCCACGGGCTCTCGACCGGGTGGTCCGCCGCAACCTGCGCGACCTGGGCCGTGCCTGGGTGGACGTGATGGCGATGCGCTTCGAGGGCGACGACATCAGCGACGGCCTGATCGTCGACCACTTTGAGCGCTACACGGAGGCGGCCGCCGGCGGACGGGGTGTCGCCGTCATCTCCCTCCACCTCGGCTCCTGGGAGAAAGGGCTCGCCGCCGGGAACAGCCTCGGCTACCCCATGGCCCTGCTCGCCGAGTACCTCCGGCCGCCTCAGCTCTTTGAGCGGGTGGTGGGATCCCGGCGGGCCCAGGGGGTGCGCATCGTCCCCATCGATATCGCGGCCATCAAGGGCGCCGACGAGATGACCGCGCGGCGGCTCGGCGCCGCGGCCATGCGCGACGTGCTGCGCATCCTGAAGAGCGGCGGCGCCATCGCCCTGGCCATGGACCGCGACCTGGTCGGCAACGGCCAGCCCTACCCCTTCTTCGGGGCCGAGGCCCCGATCCCGGTCGGGGTGGTCGACGCCGCCATGCGCGCCGGTTCGGTGATCCTCCCCGTCGTCCTGCCCCGCATCCACGGGGGTGTCGGCGTCTTCGTCCACCCGGAGATCCCGTACGACCCCGGCGCGCCGCGGCAGGAGGAGCTCCGCCGGGTGGTCATGGAGATCCTCAAGGTCTTCGAAGGGTGGATCCGGGAGTTCCCCGAGCAGTGGCACGTCCTCGACCCCGTCTGGGAGGACGGAGGATGAGCCGCGGACCGGTGGCGGCCGGGCGCGTCGCGGGTGGCCGCAGCTCACACGCGGGGCGGCGGTGAAGGTCTGCCTGGTCTCCCCCTACGACTTCATCCACCCGGGTGGGGTGACCGAGCACGTCCGTCACCTGGCCGACGAGCTGCGCCGCCGCGGTCACGACGTCACCGTCCTGGCGCCCTCGTCCCGGGTGCCCGACGACCACGGCATCCCCGGTTTCGTCCGCATCGGCCGCAGCGTGCCGGTGCGGGGCAACGGGTCGGTGGCGAGAATCGCCCTCTCCTTCCACCTGGTCCGGCGGGTCCGCGCTCTGCTCGACCGCGAGGACTTCGACGTCGTCCACTACCACGAGCCGCTCGTGCCCGGTCTGCCGATCACCACGCTCCGCTTCCATCGCGGCGCCAACGTCGGCACCTTCCACGCCATGGCGCGCCGCAACCTGGGCTACTACTACGGGCGCCCCTTCCTCGGCCGCTACTTCCGGCGCCTCCACGGCCTGATCGCCGTCAGCGAGCCCGCGCGCGACTTCATCAGCCGCTACTTCGAGGGCGACTACACCATCGTGCCCAACGGCATCGACGGCGCGAGGTTCCGCCCCGACCTCCCGCCCCTCCCCGAGCTCTGCGGCGATGGCAAGGCGACCATCCTCTTCGTCGGCAGGATGGAGCAGCGCAAGGGTCTTCCCGTCCTCCTCCAGGCCTACGCGCAGCTCCGGCAGCGTCGCGACGACTGCCGGCTGGTCATCGTCGGCGACGGGCCGATGCGCTGGGCGTACGAGCGACAGTGCGAGGCGACCGGGGTCCCCGACGTCAGGTTCCTCGGGCACGTCTCGGCCGACATCCTTCCCCGGATCTACGCGAGCTCCGACGTCTTCTGCTCACCGGCAAACGGTGGCGAGAGCTTCGGCATCGTCCTGCTCGAGGCGATGGCCAGCGGGGTTCCGGTGGTGGCCTCGGCCATCCCCGGATTCAGCCACGTCGTCGAGGCGGGGGGCGATGGTCTGCTCGTCCCGCCGGGCAAGCCCGACGGGTTCGCGCGGGCCCTCGAATCGCTCATCGCCGACCCCGGGCTCCGGCGGAGCATGGGCGAGCGCGGAATCGTGAAGTCGAGGCGCTACGACTGGCACGTCGTCGGCGACCGGATCCTCGACGTCTATGCGCAGGCACGCGAGCGGGCACGCGTCCCCCTCGCCTGGCCCCGCTGAGGGAGCGGCGATGTTCACGCAGCGATTCCAGGACTGGGTGCGCCGCGCGGCGCGCCGGCTGGTGACCGCGATCCATCTCCGCGGCATCACCCCCAACGCCCTCACCCTGACCGGCCTAGTGGTCACCGCCGCCGCCGCGGTGCTGATCGGCCTCGGCTGGCTCATCCCGGGCGGCCTGGTGCTGCTCTTTGCGGGCGTCTTCGACATCCTGGACGGCGCCGTGGCCCGGGTCACCGACCGGGTGGGGCGGTTCGGAGCCTTCCTGGACTCGACCACCGACCGCTACGCCGAGGTGGTCACCTACGCCGCCCTCCTCTATCACTTCATCTCCCGGAGCGGTGGTGAGCTCCCGGCGATGCTGGTGATCGTCGCCCTGGGAGGCTCCCTGCTCGTCTCCTACGTGCGGGCCCGCGCGCAGTCGCTCGGTTTCACCTGTGACGGCGGCCTGCTCGCGCGCCCGGAGCGGGTGGTGATCACCGTCGTCGGACTGGTGGTCCCGCCGCTGCTCATCTACGCGCTCTGGGTGCTCGCCGTGCTCACCAACCTGACCGCACTCCAGCGCATCCGGCTGGTCTGGCGGGAGGACCATCGGACCGTCCCGTCAGACTCCTGACCCCCAAGCGCACCGGCCCGCGCCCGGTTCGACAACCGGTGGGGCTCGGTGTGTCCCCCGCGGCGGTCGGCGATGAGCGGTAGACTGCCTCGCGCCGTGACCGACGACGCCACCGCCTCCTCCGCGCGAAAGAATCCACTCTCCCTCATCCAGGGACTGGATGGCACCACCCGGGCGACCATCGTCGCCGACATCATTGCCGGGGCGACGCTCGCGGCCGTGGCCATCCCCGAGTCGATGGGCTACACGAAGATCGCCGGGATGCCGGTGATCACCGGCATCTACACCCTGGCGCTCCCGGTCATCGTCTTTGCCCTGATCGGCTCCTCGCGGCACCTCGTGGTCGGCGCCGACTCGGCGACCGCAGCGATCATGTTCGCGGCCCTGATCGGCATCGCCAAGCCGGAGAGCCCCGAGTACGTCGGTCTCGCCGGGGTGATCGCGCTGCTCGCCGCCGGCTACCTGCTGGTGGCGCGCGTGCTCCGCCTCGGCTTCCTGGCCGACTTCCTCTCCCGGACCGCCCTGGTCGGATTCCTGTCCGGTGTCGGCGTGCAGGTGGCGCTCACCCAGCTGCCGAGCATGCTCGGCATCCACGCCAGCGGCAACGTCGTCAACCAGATGGGGAAGGTGCTGACCTCCCTCGGCCACATCGTGGTTCCCGCCGCGGTGCTGGCCATCCTGGCGGTGGCCGTGATCCTGCTCTTCGAGCGCGTGTCCAAGCGCATCCCCGCCACCCTGGTGGTGGTCGCTCTCTCGATCATCGTGGCCGCCACCCTCCGGCTCGACCAGCACGGCGTCGCCATCGTCGGGTCGGTGAAGGCCGGGTTCCCGCCCATCGGCCTTCCCCACGTCACCTGGGGCCAGGTTCCCGGGCTGGCCGGCGTCGCCGCCTCGATCTTCGTGGTGATCCTGGCCCAGAGCGCGGCCACCGCCCGCAGCTTCGCCCAGAAGCGCGAGGAGCCCCTCTCGGAGAACCGCGACCTGGTCGGTCTCGCCGTCGCCAACCTGGCCGCCGGCGTCACCGGCGCCTTCTGCGTCAACGGCAGCCCGACCAAGACGGCCGTGGTGGACGCCGCCGGGGGGCGCACCCAGCTGGCGCAGCTGGTGATGGCGGTGATCGCCATCGTCGTGCTGGTGGCGGCGACCGCGCTGCTCCACTTCCTGCCCGACGCGACCCTCGCCGCCGTGGTCTTCGTCATCGGCATCCGGCTCATCGACCTCGGTCATCTGCGTGAGCTCTGGAGGCTGCGCCGCGACGAGCTGGCACTGGCCGCCATCACCGCTCTGGTCGTCGTCCTGATCGGGGTCGAGCAGGGGATCGCGCTCGCGGTCGCGCTCTCCGTGCTCGACTTCGTCCGTCACGCCTACCGGCCCCGGGACACGGTGATGGTGCCCATCGCGGGGTCCGCCGGCAGCCTCGTCCCGGAGGCCGCCCACCCCGGCATCGAGACCCTCCCCGGCGGCATCGCCTACCGCTTCGACGGCACCATCTTCTTCGCCAATGCCGACCGCTTCCGGCAGCGGGTGCTGGACCTGGTCGCGGCCGCCCCGCACCCCGTCTCCTGGGTCGTGCTCGACCTCTCGCCGGTCGCGGACATCGACTACACCGCCGGACAGGTGCTGCTCACCCTCCTGCGCGACCTCCGGACGCGCTCAGTGACCGTCCACCTCGCCCACATCGAGGACGTCCACGACCTGCTCCAGCGTTACGGGGTCTTTGAGCTGGTGGTGGCCGCCAATGTCCACCACGGGGTCCGGGAGGCCGTGGCCGCCGCCACGGCGCCCCCCGCCGGCTGAGGGCCCGCCACCGTCAGAGGATCTGCAGCGTCTCCACCAGGTTGAAGATGCCGTGGACGATCGCCCCCGGGAGCAGTGAGCCCGAGTACTCATAGAGGAGTGCCAGCAGCACCCCGAGAAGGGCCAGAGGGAGGAAGAGGATCTCCTCCGTCGACGTTCCCCAGCCGACGTGGGCGGCGGCGAAGAAGCAGCCGGAGAGCACCGCGGCCGCGGGGACGTTGAGGTGGCGGCGCATCCAGCCGTAGACGAAGCCTCGGAAGAATGTCTCCTCGGCGAGCGGTACCACCACCGAGAGCAGCAGGAGGGCGATGCCGACCTGACGCCCGTACTCCCCCTGCACGGTCGAAACCTGGGCGTTCTGGACGTGGACCAGGGCTGCCTCCACGTTGAGGAGCCAGGTCAGCACCACCAGGGCGGCGAGGCTGGAGACGACCGCGACCGGGATCCAGCGGACGCGGGGCATCCGCCAGCCGAGATCTCTCAGCGAGGCGTGCCGGCGGCCGAGCACGAGGACCGCGACGACGGCCATGGCGAACGCGTAGACCGCCGTCTGCTCCGCGAAGTTGGCGAGCGCCGTCTGCACCTGCGGTCCGAGCCCGTGGGTCAGCCCTCGCGCGAATCGCTCGACCCTCGGGTCGACGAAGACCTCCGACAGCACCGAGATCCCCAGGAGGTAGGCGCCGAAGAAGATGACCACATCGGTCCAGTCCCAGGGCACCCGCGGGCTGGCGCCGCCTGTCCCGCCGGCGGGACGGGTGGCGAGCTGGCGCATCGAGCCCTGGCGCATCGCGCCATTGTGGCAAGCTGGCCGTGTGGCGTTCGGTGACCTCCTCGGCAACCCCGGCGTCGTGGCCGGGCTCCGCCACGCCCTCGACTCAGGGCAGCTCGGACACGCCCTTCTCGTCACCGGCCCCGACCAGGTCGGCAAGACCACGCTCATGCTGAGCCTGGCCGGCGAGCTGCTGCCGGGCGGTTCCTGGCCGGGCGACCCCACCACCCATCCCGACCTCTGGTTGGAGGACTCATCAGAGGAGAGGATCTCGATCCGGCGGGTGAGGGCCGGCGGCGACCCCGGCAGCCTCCAGGAGTTCCTCAGCCTGCGCACCTACGCGGGCGGGGCCCGGGTGGCGATCATCGCGCGCGCCGATCGGCTCACCGAGGAGGCCGCCAACTCCCTCCTCAAGACCGTGGAGGAGCCGCCTCCGCGCACTCATCTCCTGCTGACCGCCCACAGCCCGGAGCGGTTGCCCGCCACCATCGTCTCCCGCTGCGGTCGCCTGGCCCTCGGTCTGGTGGAAGGCCCCGCCATCGAGGCCTGGCTCCGCGACCGCCACGGCGTGGATGCCGCCACCGCGAAGCTGGCCGCGGAGCTGGGCGCCGGGCGTCCGGGGCGAGCGCTCCGCCTCTCCCAGGACCCCGAGGCGCTGCGCGCCGAGCTCGAGGTGCTCGACCGCTTCCTCGCCATCGGCGGCGGCGGGGCCCCGGCGGCGCTGACGGCTGCCGCCGAGCTCACACCCGGGAGCGGAAGCGAGGGTCGGGAGCGCCTCCTCCTCGACCTCTCCATCTGGGCATCGTTTGTCCGCGACGCCGCGGTCCGCGCCGCCGGCGCGCCCGAGCTGGCCAGGCTGCGCAGCCGGAGCCGCGAGGCGGAGGCGTGGGCGAGAGCGCTCTCACCGGGTCAGATCGGCTGGATCCTGGACGCGCTGCTGCGGGCGGCTGGCCAGGTCGCCTCCTACGCCCAACCGCGGCTGCTGTTGGAAACGCTCTTCCTCGACACGTTTGCCGCGGTTCCGGCCCCACCTGCCGTCGCCTGAGCGGGCCAGGACTGCCGGCGCCGCCACGGACCTGGATCCGTGCGACAGCTGATTGACAGTCCGACCCGGTGCCCCTAGAGTTTGGAAACGCTCTCAACGCGCCCGGCCACCGGGAGCCGGTGGCCGGGTTCCTGATCCTCAGCCGGGGAGGGCTGCGCGGCAGACCAGCCCTCGTCGCAAAGCCCTCCGACCGGCGGGGTGATCGTGTCCGATGTTTCGCCGTGCGGTGTCGCGCGCAGCCCGCATCGCCAGGCCCTCCGGCCCCCCGGGCCGTTGCGCGGGCCGGCGCGCGAAGACGCGAAGAACCGGCCACGAGCGGGTCGCAGTGGGACCTCCGCCGCGTCGCAGGTCGGCCACGTCCGTGGATCGCCGTCACTCATCTTCGGCACCGTGCATCAGCGCTGTCACAGACACCGAGAGAAGATGCGCCGGTCAGGGCCAGGCCGCTGAGAGCTTGGCATGACCTCAGCCGGAGTGCGGATACGGCGACCTGGACATGCTGAAGGGTGCAAGCTCGCGCTTCGATCGCCTGCGCGGCGGGTACTTCGCTCGCTACCTCGTCGGCGTTCTCGGGATCTGCGTGGTGGTCATGGGCTCGATGGTGCTCGTCCTCGCCAACGTCGCCGAGGGGAGCCTCACCACCTCCACCTCCAACGGGGTCCAGAGCGTGGCCCAGGAGGTCTCCAGCAGGGTCTACTCCTGGGTGCAGGATCGCGAGCGCGAGCTGACCCAGCTCTCCAACCTCATCTCGACCTCCGGCGCCACATCGGCCCAGTCGGCCATCTCTCTGATGACCCGCGCAACCACCAACGACCCCTTCGTCGAGCTGGAGCTGGTCAATACCAGCGGCACCACCGTCGCCGCCACCGGCCTTGGCGGCGCGGTGTCCCTGGCCGGGCAGTCATGGGTGGCCGGGATCGCCGTCGGCAATCAGGCCTACCCCGGAGGCGTCACCCTGAACGCCGCCGGCACCGACCTCCAATGGCTGATGGCGGTGCCCGCCAACACCAACAACCTTGCGTTCTACGGCGTTCTCGTCGGCGTCATCGGCTTGGAGCCCTGGCAGGGGCCCGGTGGCGGGAGCAACCAGGTGGCCAGCCTCCTCTCCGGCATCACCGGGTCCGGCGGCGCCTCGACAACGGTCCGCGCCGTCGACAGCTCCGGGACGGTGATCTACGCGACCTCCATGGGGACCCCCGGCAGCCTCACCTCGGCAGAGATGCTCGCCAAAGGAGCCCTGCGGACCCGGATCGACAGCTCCGTGGTCCGCGACTCCCTCAAGGGGCAGTCCGGGTCCGCCCGCATCACCATCGGCGGCACCGACACCATCACTGGCTACTCAGAGGCCCCCGACGTCCAGTGGGCGATCCTGGTCAGCGAGCCGGCCAGCCAGGCCCTGGGCGGGGTGGACGCGCTGCGCAACTGGGGATTCGTCGTCCTGGGCGCGGGCCTGGTTGTGGCGACGGTCTTCGCCTTCGTTCTGGCCCAGATCGAGGTGCGCCCCATCCGAGCCCTCTCCCGGGTTGCCCGCCGCATCTCCGCGGGCGACCTCAGCGCCCGGGTCTCGCCGGCCGGCGCGCAGGAGGTGGCGACCCTGGGGAATGTCTTCAACGGGATGGTGGCACGCCACGAGTCCCTCATCCGCCGGGTTCGGGGAACCAGCACCGACCTCTCCGATTCGGCGATCCGGCTGGCCGCGGCCTCCACCCAGCTGGCCGCCACGACCGTCCGGCAGAGCTCGAGCGCCACCGAGACCTCGGCGAGCATGGAGGAGCTGGCCCGGACCTCGGGGCGGATCGCGGAGACGGTGGAGATGGTGGCCGCCCAGGCAGCCGAGACGCGGGATAAGCTGGAGCGGGCGCGCGAAGACATCCTCGCCTCGGCCGAGCGCACCGTGAGCCTCACCGACCGGGTCCGTGACATCACCCGGATCCTCTCCATGATCAACGATCTCGCTGACCAGACCAACCTGCTCGCCCTCAACGCCGCCATCGAGGCGGCCCGCGCCGGCGAGGCGGGTCGCGGCTTCGCGGTCGTCGCCGACGAGGTGCGGAGGCTCGCCGACCGGTCAAAGACCCTCGCCTCCGACATCTCCCAGATCACGGCCAACGTCCAGGTCGAGACCAACGCCACGGTGCTGGCGATGGACAAGGGGGCGGAGCAGCTGAAGGACGGGCTGGTCCTCATGGAGCACGTCACCGAGGCCAGCTCGGGCATCCGGCTCGCCACCCAGCAGCAGCAGTCCGCGACCGAGCAGGTGGTGGAGGCCATGGAGCAGGTGCGGATCGCCAGCCAGCAGGTGTCGACGACCGCTCAGGAGCTGGCCCTCGCCTCGGGCAGCCAGGCGGCCATGGCCGGCGACCTCAAGCAGGTGTCGACGGTCGTCCCCGCGGCTCCGAGCACCGGCGGCCGGCAGCAGAAGGTGAGCCGGTCCTCCGGGAACGGCCAGATCCCTGCCGCGGACGGACGCCGTCCCGGGGCCGCGAGCCCCGCACCCGCTCCGCCCGCCGCCCCCGCCGAGCGATCCCGCTGACGGGCCGCGGCGCGGCCCTCGGTGACCCGCCGATCGCCCCGGCGGGGTGACTGACGGTCGGTCCTCCGCGCGGGAACGCTCTCACGACTTCCCGGCGGGGCACGGGCGGAGCGGCATCACCCCAACGGGTGAGTGCCGTCGCCAATCACCCGTTGGGGTGATTGACAGCCCCGTCCGAGCGTCTAGAGTGTGGAACCGCTCCCAATGAAGGATCTCCACGTCACCAAAGTGACCCTCCAAGAGGTGGCGCAGGCCGCCGGCGTCTCGCGCGCGACCGCGTCCCGAGTCCTCACCTCCGACCCTCGAGTGAGCCCTGGCGCGCGGAGGGCTGTCGAGCGGGCCGCGAGCAAGCTGGGCTACGTCCCCAACCACGCAGGGCGGGCACTGGCCACTGGCCGCAGCGACGCGGTCGCGCTGGTGGTCTTCGAGCCCACCACCCTCCTCTTCGGTGACCCCTTCTTCCCCCGGCTCATTCGGGGTCTGGGCGATGTCCTCACCTCGCGCGACATGCAGCTCGTACTGCTCGCGCCGCAGACGGCTTCCGATTCCGACCGGGTGGAGCGTTACGTCGCCGCCCGCCACGTCGACGGGGCCCTGCTGGTTTCGCTGCCGAGCGCTCACCCGCTCCCGGGGCGTCTTGCCTCCCGGGGCATTCCGCTCGTCATCGGTGGCCGTCCCACCGAGGCGGACCGTTTCAACCATGTCGACGTGGACAACGTGGCCGGAGCCGCTCGCGCCGTCGCCCACCTGATCGCCGGGGGACGGCGGACCATCGCCACCGTCACCGGGCGCGAGGATGTGCCCGCCGGTCAGGACCGGCTTCGGGGCTACCAGGAGGGGCTGACGGCTGCGGGCCTGCCCGCCGACGACGCCCTGATCGAGGCGGGCGACTTCACCCGCGACGGCGGCGCCCGGGCGATGCGGTTCCTCCTGGTCAAGCGCCCTCAGCTCGACGCTGTGTTCGTCGCCTCCGACCTGATGGCAGTCGGCGTCCTGGAGGCGCTGCACCAGGCCGGTCGCCGGGTTCCCGAGGACGTCGCCGTCGTCGGCTACGACGACGACCCCATGGCCGCCGGGCTCCAGCCGCCGCTCAGCAGCGTCCGTCAGCCCATCGAGGAGATGGGGCGCGAGATGGCGCGGCTGCTCCTGGACGCCGTCCATTCACCGGACCGGCCGCCCCGCAAAGTGCTCCTGACCACACGGCTCGAGGCCCGCTTCTCCTCGGCCCCCGTCGCTTCGAAGCCCACAGGGGAGGCTGTCTGACCGTGCGCTTCATCGCCCGCCGGGTAGGTTTCTACGCGATCGCGGCCTGGGTCGCGATCACTGTCAGCTTCTTCCTGCCCCGCATGGTCCCGGGTAATCCCGTGGCCGGCATCATCGCCAACGCCTCCATTCACGGGTGCAACCCGTACTGCGTCAAGGCGCTCGAGTTGGAGTTCGGCGTCTTCAACCACGCCAACCTCTTCGTCCAGTACCTGCAGTACTGGGGGGACCTCTTCCACGGCAACTTGGGGATCTCGTACTTCGAGAGCAGCCAGCCGGTGAGCACCCTGATCGCCGCCTACCTCCCCTGGACCATCGGGCTCCTCGGGGTGGCCACGGTGATCAGCTTCCTCCTCGGGACCACGATCGGCATCTTCCTCGGCTGGCGCCGCGGATCGCGGCTCGACTGGGTCGTGCCGGGTGCCACCTGGTTCCAGGCCATCCCCTACTTCTTCCTGGCGATGGTCCTCATCGAGGTCTTCGCCAGCATCCTGAAGTGGTTCCCGCCCCAGTACGGCTACGACATCACGCTGACGCCGGGGTGGAGCCTGGGCTACCTCTGGAGCATCGTCGACCACGCGATGCTGCCGGCCTTCACCGTGGTGTTGGCCTCGGTGGCCGGCTTCATCCTCGGGATGCGCAACCAGATGCTCACCACCATGGACGAGGACTTTGTCCTGGTGGCCCGGGCCAAGGGGCTGCCCTCGCGGCGGGTGGTCTGGTACGCGGCCCGCAACGCGATCCTGCCCTCGGTGTCCAACTTCTCGCTGGCCATCAGCCTGGTGGTTGCCGGTCAGCTCCTCGTCGAGGTGGTCTTCAACTACCCGGGGATCGGCTGGCTCCTCTTCAAGGCGGTGATCAACCACGACTACCCGCTGGTGCAGGGAGTCTTCGTGGTCATCGTCCTGGTGGTGCTGGCCGCCAACCTGATCGCCGACGTGGTGTACGCGTTCATCGACCCCCGTGCCCGCCAGGAGGCCTGACCCGATGAGCACCGACGTCACCACCCTGCTCACCGGCCCCGAGCCGGCGCCCACGTCCCGCGGCTCCCGGGCGATCCGGATGCCACGGTCGCCGAAGATCATCGCCGGGCTGGTCATCCTCGCCGTCTTCGCGGTCCTCGCCATCATCGGCCCGATCATCGCGCCTTACAGCCCCAACGAGATCAACCAGAACTGGGTGAAGATCACCTGCCAGCAGGGCCCCGGCCTCTGCATCGGCGAGATCAAGGATGGCGTGCCGGGCGGATACGTTCCGCTGGAGGTGCCGCTCGGCCCGTCGTCGGCCCACCCGCTGGGGACCACGCTGCTGGGCCAGGACGTCTGGTCGCAGCTCCTCAACTCGACACGTCCGACCCTGGTGGTCGCCTTCCTGGCCGGCCTGGTGGCGACCGCGCTCTCGATTCTGATCGGGGTCAGCGCCGGGTACCTGGGTGGCAATGCTGACGAGGGCCTGTCGCTCCTCTCCAACGTCTTCCTGGCGATCCCCGGACTGCCGCTCCTCATCGTGCTCGCGAGCTACGTCCCCGGAGCGGACACCAGCGTCATCGTCATCGGGTTAATCGTGGCCCTGACAGGCTGGGCCTATGGGTCGAGGGTGCTCCGCGCCCAAACCCTCTCCCTGCGCCACCGCGATTTCGTCGAGGCGGCACGCGTCTCGGGGGAGGGACGCCTGCGGATCATCCTCGCCGAGGTCATGCCCAACCTGCTGCCGATCATCGCCTCCTCTTTCCTCTTCGTCACGCTCTATTCCATCGGCGCCTACGTCTCCCTCGCCTTCCTCGGTCTGGCCGGGACCCCCACCTCCTCGCCGGCTGGCCCCTGGAACTGGGGCATCATGCTCCAGCAGGTGTTCGACAACAACGCTGTCAACACCGGCTACTGGTGGTGGTGGCTGCCCCCCGGAATCTGCATCGCCCTGGTCGGGACCTCGCTGGCCCTGCTCAACTTCGGGATCGACGAGTTCATCAACCCGCGGCTGCGGGCCGGCGGGCTCACCCGCAAGGCCGCCCGGAAGGCGGGAATCAGCTTCCGCGCCACGCTCGGGTTCACCCCGGTGATCGGCGGTCGGAACGCCCCGGGCTCGCCGGCATCCGGGAGCAACAACGGTCGTCATGGGAGCGCCCGATGAGCGAGATGTCGCCCCCCGCAGTGGCGCCGCGCACGCCCACCCGCAGCGCCACGCGCCAGGCGGAGCCGGTGCTGGAGATCCGCGAGCTCAACGTCGATTACGGCTTCGGCACCGAGGCGATCCACGCGGTCGTGGGTTGTGACCTGGTCCTGCGCCGGGGTCAGGTGGTGGGCCTGGCCGGGGAGAGCGGGAGCGGCAAGTCCACGCTCTCCATGGCGGCCATCCGGCTGCTGCGGTCCCCCGGCGTGATCACCGGCGGCGAGGTGCTCTTCCACCCCCGGCCTGTCGAGGGCGAGAGCTCGGGCGCGACCATCGACCTGCTGCGGGCCGATGAGGCGGAGCTGCGCCGGGTGCGCTGGTCGGAGATCTCCGTCGTCTTCCAGAGTGCGCTCAACGCTCTCAACCCGGTCATCACGATCGGCGCCCAGTTCGACGACCTCCTCAGGGTCCACCGTCCGCACCTCTCCTCGACGGAGAGATGGGATCGGGGTGTCGAGTTGCTGGAGATGGTGGGGATGAACGGGGACCGGCTGCGCAGCTACTCCCACGAGCTCTCGGGGGGCATGCGCCAGCGGGCCATGATCGCCATGGCCCTGGCTCTCGAGCCCCAGGTCATGATCCTGGACGAGCCGACGACCGCCCTCGACGTGGTGACCCAGCGCGAGATCCTCGAGGAGCTGATGGGGCTCAGGGATCGTCTCGGATTCGCCGCCCTCTTCATCACCCACGACCTCTCCCTGCTGGTGGAGCTGGCCGACGAGATCGTCGTCATGTACGCCGGCCGGCTGATGGAGCGCGCTCCGGCTGCCTCGCTGTTCCGTGCACCGCGGGTTCCCTACACCTACGGCTTGCTGCACTGCTTCCCGCCCATGCACGGGGAGCGCAAGCCGATGGAGGGGATTCCGGGCTCGCCACCCGACCTGCGCGCGCTCCCCTCGGGCTGTTCCTTCCACCCCCGCTGTCCCTGGGCGATGGAGCGCTGCAGGAAGGAGACGCCCGTGCTCACCCGACTCGACGGCTCCGGACGCGAGGCGGCGTGCTGGCTCCACTCCGACGGCGCCACCGTTCCGACCGAGCTGGCCGTGGCCGATCCCGGCGACCGGGGCCCGTCCGCCGCGACCAGGAGGGTCGCACGATGAGCCTCACCGCCCAGCAGGCCGCGNNGTCACGATCGCTCTCGCAGCGGGAACGGTGACCGCGCTGGTCGGGGAGAGCGGCTCGGGGAAGACCACCGTCGCCCGGATGCTGGCCAAGATCATCAACCCCGATGGGGGCGAGGTGCTGCTCGACGGGAAGCCGGTACCGCACGGGCGGCCCCGTAGCTACGCGCGGCAGGTCCAGATGGTCTTTCAGGACCCCTTCGCCTCGCTCAACCCGATCCACCGCATCAGCTATGACCTGGTCCGACCCCTCAGGATCCACGGTCTGGGCGGCGACGACGTCAACGAGACGGTCGAGGAGCTGCTTCGCCGGGTCGCCCTCGAGCCTCCCCGGCAATTCACCCGGAAGTTCCCCCACGAGCTCTCCGGCGGCCAGCGTCAGCGCGTGGCCATCGCCCGTGCGCTCTCGGTCCGCCCCCGGGTGTTGCTCGCCGACGAGCCGGTGTCGATGCTCGACGTCTCGATTCGCCTCGGCATCCTCAACCTGCTCGCCGACCTGCGCGATCGCGACCGCCTGGCGATCCTCTATGTCACCCACGACATCGCCTCCGCCCGCTATCTCGCCGACACGATCGTCGTGATGTACGCGGGGCAGGTGGTGGAGACCGCCCCCAGTGCACGCCTGACGGATCATCCGGCGCACCCCTACACCCAGCTGCTGCTCTCCGCTGCACCGGACCCGGACCGCGTCGAGCCGCCGAGCCTGGCCGGAAGCGGAGCCCCGCCCAGCCTGATCACCCCGCCCAGCGGCTGCCGGTTCCACCCGCGCTGTCCCCACGCCATGGCGATCTGCAGCACCACGGCCCCGCCGAGCGTCACCGTCGACCCCGGGCACGCCTCCAACTGCTGGCTCCACGTCGACGAGTCGCTTCGCGTCCCCGACAACCCGGAAGTGGTCGCCGCGAAGGCCGGCTCCACGTCCCTGCGGCCCCCGGCCGCGCCACCCCGATAGGCACCACCCAGATGAGGAGGATTGAGGAGGATCGGAGCATGGAGTAGCTTCCCGGGCTCCGCCGGCCCCGAGGGGCGAGCAGAGGCAGAGGTCGGCACCCCCGACGGGGACAGCCGGTCGCAGGCGGCCTCCGTCACGCCAGACACCTGCCGGCGACATCACATCAGCAGTGCACGACCCCATAGGGTCGTGCCTCACGGAGATCGTGTAGCTAGATGAAACTTGGAAAGATCGCAATAGTTGCCGCGGGGGTCGCCCTGGGGGTGGCCGCATGCGGCAGCACGTCATCGACGTCGTCTTCGTCGAGCACCAGCACCACCAGTAGCGCGGGGCCGGCGCTGTACGAGGAGGCGACCACCGGAGTCACCTTCACCCAGGACTTCAACCCGTACGAGAGCAGCTCGCTCGCACACGGCTTGAACATGACCAGCCTGGTTTACGAGCCGCTCTACGAGATGGACGCGCTCAACCCCGCCACCTCGGGCATGCACCCCTGGATGGCGAGCTCGTACCAGTTCGAGAACGGTGGCGCAGAGCTGGCGATCACGGTGAAGTCGAACGTCAAGTTCAATGACGGCTCGACGATGACCGCCAAGGACGTCGCCAACACCTTCGCGCTGCTCAAGGCCTTCCCGGACGCCGACTACAGCGGCGTTCCGACCCAGAGCGCTGCCCCGTCGGTGAGCGGCCAGGTCGTCACCCTGACCTTCGCCAGCCCGCAGTACACCAACCTCTGGGCGATCCTTGGCAGCACCTACATCACGCAGGCGAGCGCCTTCCCGATCGGGACCGACCCGAGCAAGGCACCCGTCGCGAACCCTGTGGGCACCGGCCCGTTCATGCTGGACAGCTTCAGCACCCAGGCCGTCAAGTTCAAGCCAAACCCCCACTACTGGGGCGGCAAGCCACCCGAGTCGGAAGTCGTGGTTCCGAACGAGTCCACCAACAACGCCGCGACCGAAGCCCTTGACAGCAACACGCTGGACTGGGCCGGGAACGAGATCCCGAGCGTCGTCGCCAACTACATCAACCTGAACCCGAACACGAACCACGTCTGGTACGCCTCGGGCAACACGGTCACCCTGAACTTCAACCTGGGCGCGGGCAACGGCGGTGCGACCGGCATCGGCGATGTTGCCGTTCGTCAGGCTGTGAGCCTGGGCATCGACCGCACCGTCCTCTCCTCGATCGGAGAGTCCGGCTATGAGGCCGCTGCCACCTCCGCAGGCGGACTCGAACCCGGACAGCAGAAGGCGTACCCGAACCCCACCTACGCCAACGACCTGCCGGTTGACTCGGCAGCGACCCCGACCAGCCTTGCCGGCTGGACCGGCCCGACCGTCCAGAGCGTCCTCGAAGCCGACGGCTACACCGCACCGACGGGCTGGACCCCCAGCGGAACGCCCCCGGCCCAGACCAACGTTGCCTGCGACGGCAGCGTCGTGGCCAACTGCTGGAACAAGGGCGGCGCCATCATCAAGTTCTCGATCTGGGACCCCGAGGCCTTCTCGGACTACTGGGCGGACGCGAGCGAGATCTCGAGCCAGCTCCAGGCTGAGGGCATGGACGTGACCACGGACAACGCGACCGGCGGTTACACCCAGTGGCAGGACGCCATGAACAACGGCCAGTTCCAGACCGCACTCCACTGGGGCGCTGGTGGGAACATCCCCTTCGTTCAGCTCGACAACTGGCTCGACTACAGCATCAACTGCACGGGCACTCCTGTTGTCTGTGCATCTGGTGACTACAGCCAGTTCAACTCCTCGGCTGCTCAGACCGCTCTGACGCAGTACGAGGGTGCCGACCCGACCACCTCGGCTGGGCAGTCGACCATCGCTTCTGCGATCGCCACCCTTGAGGGAATCATGGCGACCCAGATTCCTGACACACCCGTTCTCTACGGTGCCGACTGGAACGTCTACAGCACTGCCCATTACACCGGTTGGCCGAGCGCCAGCAACCCGTACATGGACCCCTCCCCGGACGACCCCGAGCTTCCCTACATCCTCATGCAGCTGAAGCCGGTGGCCTCCTAACGGATCACGGGATCCAGATGACCCGTCGGTCAGCGATCACAACGGAATAGGTTCCACCTCCTGAGGTGGGCGGGCGGGGGCCCGGTCGGCGATGCGCCGGCCGGGTCGCCGACCCGGCGACGATGGGAGTGGTAAGTTCCGTGCCGGCCATCCGATTGCGTGCAGAGGAACTGGCCTTGCGATACGGGCACTTCGACGACGACCGGCGCGAGTACGTGATCTCCCGGCCCGACACTCCCCTCCCCTGGATCAACTACCTGGGGATGGANNTACCGGTACAACAACGCCCCCTTTGACATTGGCGGGCGCTACATCTACCTGCGCGACGACGCAACGGGCGAGAGCTGGTCACCCTCCTGGCAACCGACCCAGACCCCCCTGGACAGCTACGAGTGCCGCCACGGGCTCTCCTACACCACCATCACCGCCAGCCATGGCGGCATCCGGGCCGAGAACCTCTATTGCGTCCCGTTGGGGCAGACCCTGGAGGTATGGCGGCTCCGGCTCGCCAACCTGACCGGGGTCCGGCGACCGCTCTCGATCTTCTCGTCGGTCGAGTTCTGCCTCTGGGACGCCCAGGACGACGCCACCAACCTCCAGCGCAACCTCTCCACCGGCGAGGTCGAGGTGGAGGGCAGCGTCATCTATCACAAGACCGAGTACCGTGAGCGCCGCAACCATTTCGCCTACTTCGCCTGCTCGGAGGCCCTCACCGGCTTCGACACCGACCGCGACGCGTTCCTCGGCCCCCACCGGGGCTTCGATCGCCCGATCGCGGTCGAGCGGGGGAGTGCCGGCAACTCGATGGCCCACGGGTGGGCTCCGCACGGCTCTCACCACGTCCGGCTCGAGCTCGGGCCCCACGAGGAGCGCGAGATCCTCTTCATCCTCGGCTACTGGGAGAACCCGGTGGCTGAGAAGTTCGACCCGCCCGGGAGCCAGGTGATCAACAAGCGGACGGTCAGGCCGGTGATCGACCACTGGCTGCAGTCCGGCAACGTCGAGGCCGGACTCCGCGGGCTGCGCGAGCGCTGGGACGAGTTGCTCTCCCATGTGAGCGTGAGGACCCCGGACGAGCACGCCAACCGCATGGTGAACGTCTGGAACGCCTACCAGTGCATGGTCACCTTCAACCTGAGCCGGTCGGCCTCGTTCTACGAGTCGGGGATCGGACGGGGGATGGGCTTCCGCGACTCCAACCAGGACCTGCTCGGATTCGTTCAGATGATCCCGGAGCGAGCGCGGCAGCGGATCCTCGACATCGCCGCCACCCAGCTCCCGACCGGAGGCGCGTACCACCAGTACCAGCCGCTGACCAAGCGCGGCAATGACGACATCGGGTCGGGCTTCAACGACGACCCGCTCTGGCTGGTGCTGGGTGTCGCCGCCTATGTGCGCGAGACGGGGGATGACTCCGTCCTCGACGAGCCGGTCCAATACGACAACGCCGAGGGCTCCGAGGCCCCCCTCCTCGACCACCTGCGCCGCAGTGTCGCCTACACCCTGGACCGGCTCGGCCCCCACGGCCTCCCGCTGATCGGGCGGGCCGACTGGAACGACTGCCTCAACCTCAACTGCTTCTCCGACACCCCGGGCGAGGCGTTTCAGACCACCGAGAACAAGAGCGGAGGGGTCGCCGAGTCCGTCTTCATCGCCGGTCAGTTCGTCATGGCCGCGCGCGAGCTCGCCGCCATCGTGAGCCAGCGCGGCGAGGTCGAGGAGGATTTGCGGCTTCTCGCCGCCGCCGCCGACATGACCGGTACCATCGCCGAGCATGGCTGGGACGGAGCCTGGTTCCGGCGCGCCTACGACTTCTTCGGCAACCCCGTCGGGTCCAAGGAGTGCGACGAGGGGCAGATCTACGTGGAGTCCCAGGGGATCTGCGTCATGGCCGGGGTCGGTATCGAGGATGGCCGCGCCCGTCAGGCCCTCGACAGCGTGCGCGACCGGCTGCTCACCGAACACGGCGTGATGCTGCTGCAACCCGCTTACGCCGGCTACCGCATCGAGCTGGGGGAGATCTCCTCGTATCCGCCGGGGTACAAGGAGAACGCCGGCATCTTCTGCCACACCAACCCGTGGATCATGATCGCCGAGGCGATGACCGGTGACGGGGATGGCGCCTTCGATCTCTACCGGCGGACCAATCCCTCCGCGCGCGAGGCGATCAGCGAGGTGCATCGCTGCGAGCCCTACGTCTATGCGCAGATGATCGCCGGCAGCGACGCCCCCACCCACGGTGAGGCCAAGAACTCGTGGCTGACCGGCGCCGCCGCCTGGAACTACGTGGCCATCACCCAGTGGATCCTGGGGATCAGGCCCGAGCGCGAGGGTTTGCGGGTGGACCCGGTGATCCCGGCGGACTGGCCGGGCTTCAGCGCCACCCGGCGCTTCCGCGGGGCCACCTACCGGATCGCGGTTCACAAGCCGGCCGGGACCACCGGGCGCGTCACCCATCTCATCGTCGATGGCGCCAGGGTCGAGGGCAATCTGGTGCCCCTCGCCCCCGCCGGAGCCACCGTGGACGTCGAAGCGGTCGTCGCCGGTTAGCCCCGGCTCTCGCATACTCCGACCATGTCCCGATATCGACGCGCGTCTCTGGGCTCCGAATCCGGTTACGTGCCCGGCGAGCAGCCGCCCGACGGTGCCCACTGGATCAAGCTCAACACCAACGAGTCGCCACTGCCCCCGTCGCCGCGCGTGGGCCCGGCGGTAAACGATGCGGTGGCGTCGCTTCACCGCTACCCGCATCCCCAGGGGGAGCCGCTCCGCTCGGCCCTGGCCCGGCACCATGGGCTGAGCCCGGAGTCCGTGGTCCTCGGCAACGGTGCCGACCAGGTCCTGGAGAGCTGTTTCCGGGCCTTTGCCGATCCCGGCGATGCCGTCGTGCTCACCCAGCCGACGTATTCCCTGCTCTCCCTGCTCGCCCGCCTCAGCGGAGCCCGCGTCGTGACCGTTCCTCTGGACGACGGAGGCTCGATTCCTGAGGCGTTCGCCACCGCCCCGGGGGTGATGCGGCTCCTCTGCAATCCCAACTCACCGACGGGGAGCTGGGCGCCGCCCGCCGATGTGGCCGGGGCGCTGGCCGGGGTCCACTCCGTCGTCGTCATCGACGAGGCGTACTGCGATTTCGCCCCCGAGTCCTGTGTCCCGTTGCTCGCCGGGCACCCCAACTGGCTGGTGGTGCGCACCTTCGCCAAGAGCTACGGGCTGGCCGGGCTCCGGGTCGGCTACGCGCTCGGGCACCCCGATCTGATCGCCGACGTCGCTGCCGTGATCGAAACCTACCCGGTCGACCGGCTGGCCCTCGCGGCCGCCGGCGCCGCTCTCGCCGACCAGGCCCACCACGCGCGCATCGTCGAGATGGTGGTCAGCGAGCGCGAGCCTCTGGCCGCGGCGCTGCGCGGGGCTGGATGGGACGTGATCCCGTCGCAGGGCAATTCCGTGCTCGGCCGGCCCCTGGGGGGCGACGCGGCGGGTGTCCTCATTGAGCTGAGGCAGCAGGGCATCCTGGTCCGCCGCTTCCCGGACGGTGACCACGGCGACCGGCTCCGAATCAGCATCGGGACGCCCGAGCAGAACCGGGCCCTGCTTGCGGCGCTCGGCATCGGGGTTTGAGCCCCGGGCGGGAAGGGGCCCGGCGCGCCCGGCTACGACTCGCGCTGGCCCTGAGGGCGGACCACGACGATGCGCGGTCCCCGGCGCAGGAGGAGGAGGGCGACGATTCCCAGCAGGACCGCGGGCACCAGAAGTGGGCGGCGGCCGAGGAACTCCTCGATGCGGGCGCGCGGCCCGTCCTGACGGGGAAGGACGATCGGTCGTTCGGTGACCAGATCGACCGTGCCTCCCACCTCTGTGTCTCTGAGCGGCTCACTCGCTGCCGCGGACGTCGTCTCCATCGCTCTTCTCCCCAATCGCTGCGGGCCGCGCAATCCTACTCTCCCCACGCGGCAGGCCGCGTGGGGGCTCTTCCCCACGCCGCAGGCGGTGCGGGGACCCCTCTCCCTCTTACAGGGGCTCGCCGTGCCCCACGCGGCAGGCCGCGTGGGGACCCCTCTCCCTCTCATAGGGGCTCGCCGCCCCTCGCCGGCGCGGCTGAGCCGCGCTCGGCTCACCCCGCCGATGGACGCCGCAGGCCGCGGTCGAGCCTCTCGTCTTTCTATGTGGCGGGCCGCCGCTCGTGAAAACCTGATTAGAATAGTCGGGATTATGGTGAGGACCACAGTCAGAGGAGGGCCACGGTGACCGATTACGCCCACCCCGAGGTCCTGGTCGGCACGGAGTGGCTCGCGGCGCACCTCGAGGACCCCGTCGTCCGCATCCTGGAAGTGGACTGGGACCCCGCATCCGCCTACGATCTCGGGCACCTCCCGGGTGCCGCGCTGGTGGACTGGAGAAGGGACATCAACGACCCGGTGCGCCGTGACATCCTCTCCCGGGACCAGTTCGTGAGCCTCATGGAGCGCCTCGGGGTGACGCCGGAGACCACCCTGGTTCTCTACGGCGACATGCGCAACTGGTTCGCCGCCTTCGCCTTCTGGACCTTCCGCATTTACGGGCACACTGACATCCGGCTGCTCAACGGTGGCCGGCGGAAGTGGTTCGAGGAGGATCGGCCGGTCACCGAGACCGTCCCCGCGTTCGCGGCCGCCTCGTACCCGGCTCCGGAGGCGACCGTGGGCCTCCGGCAGTTCCTCGCCGGGGTCCGCGACATCCTCGGCCGCTCCGACCACGGTCTGGTCGACGTCCGCTCGCCTGCGGAATTCAGCGGGGCGATCTCCGCGCCTCCCGAGTACCAGAACGAGGGCGCACAGCGCAGCGGTCACATCCCGGGCGCCGTCAACATCCCGTGGGCGCAGGCGATCCAGGAAGACGACACCTTCAAGCCGGCGGACCAGCTCCGTGAGCTCTACCAGAACAGAGGGGTGACCCCCGACAAGAGCATCGTCACCTACTGCCGGATCGGCGAGCGCTCCTCCCACACCTGGTTCGTCCTCACCTACCTGCTCGGCTACCCGCGGGTGGCCAACTACGACGGCTCGTGGAGCGAGTGGGGCAACGCCGTGGGAGTCCCGGTGGAGAAGCCTGGCGCCGACGGACCAGGTTCAGTCCCAGCCTGATGCGGACGTAGACTCGGCCCATCATGGAGCCGCGTCACCTCGATCTCGCCGCCGCTGAGGAGGAGTGCGGCGACAGCGCGATGGGCCGGGTCCGGCGCGCCTATGCGACCCTCGCACCGGGCCAGCGCCTGGAGGTGGTGACCGGAGTCGCCGAGCATCTCTTCGGCATCCGGGCCTGGAGCCGCAGGGTGGGCGGCGAGGTGCTCGAGGAGAGCAGGGAGGGTGGACGCACCCGGCTCGTCCTCCGCCGTCCGGCACCCTCAGCGTCCTGACGGTGGCGCCCGGCCGTCCGCTGCGCATCCCGGAGGGCTTCCTGATCGGTACTGCCAGCGCTGCCCACCAGGTCGAGGGGGGACTCTGGAACGACTGGATGCGCATGGAGCGGGACGAGCCGGGACGGATCAAGAACGGCGACTCGGCGGCGGTCGCCATCGACCACTACCACCGCTATCGCGAAGACCTGGCGCTGCTCGCCGGCATGGGCCACACGGCCCAGAGGTTCTCGGTGGAGTGGGCTCGGGTCGAGCCCGAACCGGGCCATTTCGACCTCTCCGCGCTCCGCCACTACGCCGGCGTGGTCGCCGCCTGCCGCGAGCTGGGGATGGAACCGGTGATCACGCTCCACCATTTCACCCTGCCGGTCTGGCTGGCGGACCGCGGGGGCGTCCTCGACCCCGAAGCTCCGCGCCTCTTTGCCCGCTATGCGGCCGCCTGCGCCGAGGCGTTCGGAGAGGAGGTCCGCTGGTGGGTGACGCTCAACGAGCCGAACGTCCTCATGGCCCTCGGCTATGCGGAGGGGCAGTGGCCGCCCCACCGCCGGTCGCCGGCTCTCGCCCTGCGGGCCGCGGCCGGGATGCTCCGGATGCACGCCGCGGCGGCGACGGCCCTCCATCAGATTGGTGCCGCCCGCGGCCGGCCGGCGATGGTCTCGATCGCCCACCACGAACGGCCCTTCCGGCCAGTTCCCGGCTCCATCGCCGCCCGCTTCGCCGCGTGGCTGCCGGATCTCGTCTTCAACCGCTGGTTCCTCTGGAGCTGCGCCCGCGGCCGGGTGCTCCCGCCCGCCGGCAGCGGCCAGGTGGTACCCGGGCTCCGGGGCTCCCTGGACTACCTGGGTCTCAACTACTACGCGGACGAGCGGGTGCGCTTCGACTGGCGCGCCTCCTCGCGCCTCTTCGTGAGCTCCGATCCGGACCCGGCGCTGCCCAGGAACAGCCTTGGCTGGAGCATCGACCCCGGGGGCCTGCGGCGTGCCCTGGTCTCGCTGAGCGAGGAGTTCCGATTGCCGGTGATGGTCACCGAGAACGGGGTCGCCGACGAGGATGACGAGCTCCGCTCCGGGTTTCTCATCGACCACCTGCGAGCGGTGGTCGAGGCGATCGACGACGGAGCCGACGTGCTCGGCTACCTGCACTGGACCGGCTTCGACAACTTCGAGTGGCTGGAGGGGTACGGAGCCAGGTTTGGCCTGGTGGCGGTCGACCGAACCACCCTCGAACGCCGCCCCAAGCCAAGCGCGGAGGTCTTCGCCGACGTTTGCCGCACCGGGGTGATCCCCGCGCCGGACCACCCGTCCAGGCCGGCTGCACGCCCATGCGGGGGCCGGGCCAGCCGATCGGACTAGCGCGCGGAGCAAGCTGGACCCGCCCGGTGCGTGGTGCTAGCGTCATCCACGGTCTGGCGTGCGACAGGCTGCCCGGCCATGGCCCGAGGCCGGAGACCGAGGTCACATCTCGAGGGCGGAGCAGCCGTCCCGAAGGGGAGATCGCAGCCGCCGGGGCGCTGGTCGCCAGCGCTCTGGCGGGTCCCCTCGGTCCCGGGCGGCCCCGCCCCTCCTCGGGCCTGCCTCAGCGCGTGGCGGCGATCGCCTGGAGGACCGCGGGCTCCCCTTCGAGCTCGCGGCTCGGACCNNCCCTCGGCCACGACGTCGGCGCCGATCTGCTCGGCGAGCGCGATGCACTCGAAGATGAGCGTCCTGGCCCAGACCTCCTCGCAGCGGTTGGTCACGCAGCCATCGATCTTGATGACCTCGGGGCGCGTCGCGTAGAGGAGGTCGACACCAATCCCCGGCCGGCCGGTATCGTCGATGCCGATCTTGAATCCTGCCCGGCGGTAGACGTCGACGCGAGCGGACAGCTGACCGAGATTGCTGAAGCGGTCGGCGTCGGCGATCTCCAGGACGACGTTGGCGGGAGGCCGGCCGATCCAGCGCAGCAGGCTGCGCATCTGCTCGACGTCCTCGTCGACGTCGGAGACCGCGGAGAGGTCGATGTTGAGGTAGAGCTGCGCGTCGCTGCGGATGCCCTCGGCACCGCGGACCACGGCGCGCCGGCAGATCCAGTCCAGCTCGTTGGTCACGCCCAGCCGCTGCGCCGTGGCGAAGAACTCCTCGACGCTGTCAGCCCCGTCCAGGTTGACGGGCCGCGCCAGCCCTTCGTAGGCGACGATGCGCGCCTCCGGGAGGGTGACGATGGGCTGGTACACCGGGTGGATCTGCTGTGAAGCCAGGGTCCGGCTGAGTAGGGTTGTCCATCCTCGCCCGGGGGTGGCGGCCGCGCGGCCGGTGATCGACCCGGCC
>PLAX01000015.1 GCA_003135255.1 Candidatus Dormiibacterota bacterium
GGATCACGCTCATCCCATCTCCCCGGCCAGCGCCTCCCCCAGCTCGCGCAGGAAGGACTCCACATCGGTCACCAGGCCGAGGGTCTGCGCGGACCCGCGGTCGGCCAGCTTGGCGACCACCGCCGGGTTGATGTCCACGCACACCGTCCGGGTCGCCGCGGGCAGCAGGTTGCCGGTGGCGATGGCGTGGAGCATGGAGGCGCACATGATGCAGAGGTCGACCCCGGCGAGCGCCGCGCGCATCCGCCGCCGTGCCTCCACCATGTCGGTCACCACGTCGGGGAGCGGGCCGTCGTCGCGAACAGATCCGGCCAGCACGTACTCGACGCCACTGCCCACGCATTCGAACATCACGCCGCGCCGGAGCATCCCGGACTCCACCGCCGCCCGGATGCCACCCACAGCCCGCACCCGGTTGACCGTCCGCATGTGCAGCTCGTGCCCGGACTCGATGGGCAGGCCCTTCTCCAGCCCGATCCCGAGAGAGGTGCCGAAGAACTGGGACTCGATGTCGTAGGCGGCCAGGCCGTTGCCGGCGAAGAGCACCTGGACGTAGCCGAGCGCGATCAGCCGGGCGAGATGCGGACCCGCCCCGGTGTGGATGATGGCTGGACCGCCGACGAAACAGATCCGGCCATTTCTGGCACGAACCTCGCGCATGGTGTCGGCGAGCTCGCGGATGACCTGGTGCTTGGGCTTCTCCGGGGAGAGCGAGCTGGTGGTGAAGCCGAAGACCTCCTTGCCCCTCCCCCGCTCCACCGGGCTCAGGCGGACCCCGGCCCGGCCCACCACCACCTGGTCTCCGGCCAGGACATCGGTCACCGGGACGGCGCGCGCGGCTCCCGCGGCGATCACCACCCCGCAATCCATCTCAATGTCGTCCACCGTCACCCATTCACCCCCGATGAGCACCGCGGTGGGCTGGTTGGTGGAGGTGTAGAAGAGGTCGGGGAAGACGCCGTCAGCGGGCGCGGGCAGGGTCACGGCATCCTCGGCGCCGACGACGGTGGCGCCGTGCTCCTGGCAGGCGGCGATCACCGCCGCGAGCTTCTCCTCGTTCTCGGCCTCGATGGTCAGCCGCGCAAAGGAGGACTCGTCGAGTCGGGTGCCGACTCGGAACTCCTCGACGTGGAAGGTCGCCCCCATGTCCATGACGCTGTCCATGACCCGGGGCAGCACCATGCTGTCGATGATGTGTCCGGAGAGCTCGATGACGGCGCGCACGCTCATGCTCTCGACACCACCGCCCGCACCGCCTCGATCCGGCGCCGGAGCTCGGCGGCTGCGGCCCGNNGTCACCTCCCTGGGCGCCGACCCCGGGCAGGAGGAGCGGGGCAGCCGGGGCGAGGCCACGGACCTCGGAGATGGCGGTGGCGGAGGTGGCCCCGACCACGAAGCCGATCTGGGCGGCGCCGGACCAGCCCAGTGCCCGCTCCACGATCAGACGGTAGAGGGGCCGGCCATCTTGCAGCGGCGCCTCCAGGAAGTCGGCGGCACCCGGGTTGCTGGTGCGGGCGAGGAGGAGGGCGGCCGTGCCAGCGCGCGCCAGGAAGGGCTCCACCGCATCCCGGCCCAGCAACGGGTTCACGGTGACGGCGTCGGCCCCCCACACGTCGAAGAGGGCCCGGGCGTACGCCTCCGCGGTGCTGCCGATGTCGCCCCGCTTGGCGTCGAGGATCAGCAGCCGGCTCTCCGGCACCATCCCGCGCACCCGCTCGAGCACCCGCAGCCCCTCCGATCCGTGCTGCTCGAAGAAGGCCAGGTTGGGCTTGACCGCGACCACGTGGGGGAGCGCCGCCTCCAGCATCTCGGCGCAGAAGCGCTCGAGCTCGGCGGCATCCCGGCAGCCGGTGGGGTCGAGGCCGAGGCAGAGGGCGGACCCCAGCTCGCGACCGGCGGCGGCCAGGCGGACGGCGAAGGGCTCGCGGCTCACCAGACGTCGCGGGCCGTGCTGGGCTGGATCGCTCCCTGGTCGGCCCGCGGAGCGTAGGGGACGTCGATCCGATCCTTCTCGGTGGAGGCACAGAGGGGGCAGACACGCGCCATCCGGCCGTCGAGGATCACCGCGGCCAACCGGTAGATGGGAGTTGGACGGCCGCAGTTGTCACACGGGTCGAGGACGGCCACGGTCTCGCCTCCTCATGGTGGTTCTGCGCGGAGTGGTCGAGTTTGATTCTGCCAGATTGGCGACCTCCTCCCCACCCCCGCCGCTCTCCGACAGGAGGACACGGTGGCGCTCGCGCGAATCGGCGGCTCAGACCGCGCCGGGGCCGGACGCGGTCTACGCGCCGGTCTCCGAGCGACATCGACCGTCCCCTCCGGGCATGAGCCGTCGATCAGGCTCCGCCCGGTGCGGATCGCCTCGGGCCGGGACCGACGCCCGGTCGCGACTCCGGCGACCTGACCTCAGGTGCCGATGGCGCTGCTGACGTTGGAGAAGGCGTTCTTGACCTGCTTCCCCAACGTGGTGAGGATGAGCACCACCACGACGGCGATCAGCACGAGGATCAGGGCGTACTCGACCATGCCCTGTCCCTGCTCACGATGGGAGAGGCCGCGGTCCAGGGGACGACGTGCCACCTCTCGAAGCTCGAGGTACGCCGAGGTGATCCGGGTCAGGAGTTCTCCGGGCCAGTTCCACGAATTCATTCCCAGAGGGTGACCTCGGAGTCTGCACGGAACCCTAATTCGGTGTGACGGGGAGTCTGACAACCGTTCGCAGACCGCCGATCGGATGTTCCAGATTGATGGTGCCCCCGTGTTCAGCGGCGATGGCGAGAGCGATCGACAGCCCCAGGCCCGTTCCCCCGCTCCGGGCGGGAAGCCGGTCACCTCTCCTCAGCTGCTCGATGGAGGCCGGGCGATCCCCCTCCGCGAAACCCCCGCCGTCATCCTCGATCCCGACCACGCAGGTCCGGCGGTCCAGGCGCGCGGAGACGGAGATGCGGCTCTTGGCATGCCTCAGTGAGTTCTCCACGAGGTTGTCGAAGAGGCGACCAAGGAGCACCGCGTCACCGGAGAGCTCGGCACCACTCTCCCGCTCCACCTCCAGGGCCACCCGGGCACGTTCGGCCGGCGCGCGCCAGCGGTCGTACAGCTCCTCCATCACGTCGTCCATCGAGAGCGGGGCCCGGCGGACCACGAGCGCCTTGGCGTCCTTGCGCGCAAGGAGCAGCAGACCCTCCGTCAACACGCTGAGCCGGACCGCCTGGTCGCGGATCTGCTCCAGGCTCGCGACGTACCTCTCGCTCTCCCGCGGGTGCCGCAGGGTCACGTCCACAGCCACCCGAATGGCGCTGAGCGGCGAGTTGAGCTCGTGGGCGGCCTCCGAGGTGAACTGGGTGAGGCTCGCGATGAGCGCCTCCCTCTCGGCACCGACGCGACCCAGGGCATTGACGGCGACAGTTCCGAAGACGGTCACCACGGCGACGGCGATGAACTGGAAGTCCGCGGTGAGCGCCGGCCACTGGCCGGTGATCTCGAGCACGGCCGGCTGGGTCAGGGCGACGGCCGCGATGAGCAGGGTCGGCCACGGGGGAAGCAGCCAGATGGCGGCGACCAGACCGAGGAGCATGAGCCCGCCGAAGGTCTCGTCCGGCTGCGTGACGAACTCGAGGACCGTGATCACGGTCATCAGCGCGAGGATCGCGAGGACCAGCCCGACCACGCGGCGGGTCCCGTGTACCGGGCGGGCACGGGCGAAGACGGCCGACAGCGGCGCCGGGCGACGTGGGTCAGACACCTTCCAACTCCAGGCGGTATCCGACACCGCGGACGCTGAGGATGCGCACTCCGGACCCGGCGCGAGCCAGCTTGGTCCGCAGCCGGCTCATGTACACGTCGACAAGTCCGGAGTTCGGCGTGCTCTCGTAGCTCCAGGCGCGGTCCACGAGCTGCTCGTCGGTCACGACCCGCCCGGCATGCTGGGCAAGCAGCGCCAGCAGGTCAAACTCCTTGCGGGTCAGGGCCATTGGGACACCGCTCACCGCCGCGACGCGGGCCATCTCGTCGATGAGGAGGTCCGAGAGGGTGGTGTTGCGCATCCCATTCTCCCGGCGCGAGCGAGCGCGGATCCGGGCCAGCAGCTCGGCGAACGCGTACGGCTTGGTCAGGTAGTCGTCAGCCCCGGAGTCGAGACCCGACACACGGTCGGGGATCGCCGAGAGGGCGGTGAGCATGATGACCCAGCTGGTGACGCGCATCTCTCGGAGACTGCGGCAGACAGCAAAGCCGTCGGGGCCGTCGGGAAGCATCACGTCCAGGATGACGGCGTCGTAGCCGTTGGCCTGCGCCCGCTCGATGGCATCCCTGCCGTTGTGGACGACATCGGCGGGAATGCCGGCCTCGGCGAGACCCCAGCGCAGAGTTTCCGCCGCCTCCTTCTCGTCCTCCACGACCAGGACCTTCACGCGGCGATTATCGACCCGCCCCGTCTCGCGGGGAGCTTCTCCACGGAGACGTCGCTCCCCGGTGAGCCACCGGCGACATCCGCGGGGCGCTCTGGACCGGTGCAGCTCGAGCCTCCTCTCCCCTACCATCCGGGACCGCCACCCGAGGACGCGGGGGGCCGGACCATGGGAACGGTACGTCCGCGGGGATGGAATGCCTGCTGTCGTCGACGTCCAGCACCTGCGCAAGGCCTACGGCGGCGTGCTCGCCGTGGACGACCTCTCACTGGAGGTCGAGGAGGGGGAGATCTTTGGCCTGCTCGGGCCCAACGGCGCCGGCAAGACGACCACGGTGGAGTGCATGGAGGGGCTGCGCCACCCCGATGAGGGCCAGATCCGGGTCCTGGGGCTGGATCCCTCTCGGGAGCCCCGCGAGCTGCGCCGGCGCATCGGCTGCCAGCTTCAGCAGGCGGCGCTGCCCGACCGGATCCGGGTCTGGGAGGCGCTGGACCTCTTCGCCGCCCTCGCGCCCCAGGCGGCCCCGTGGCGTGTGGTCCTTGAGCGCTGGGGGCTGGAGGGAAGGGGCAGAGCGGCCTTCTCCAGCCTCTCCGGCGGCGAGCAGCAGCGACTCTTCGTCGCCCTGGCGCTCATCAATCAACCTCAGGTGGTCTTCCTCGACGAGCTGACCCAGGGTCTGGACCCGGCCGCGCGCCGGGTGGCCTGGGACCTGGTCCGGTCAGTTCGGGATCGTGGCGCCACCGTCATCCTGGTGACCCATTTCATGGAGGAGGCACAGCAGCTCTGCGACCGCGTCGCCGTGGTTCACCGGGGCAGGGTCGCGGCGGTGGACTCTCCCCAGGGACTGATCAGCCGCTATGGCGGTGGCGTGCGCGTGGTGTTCTCGACCCCCGCTCACCAGGATGCCGACTGGCTGAGGCGTGTCCCGCACGTGAGCGGTGTCGCCCGCCACGGCCCCCGGGTGGAGGTCTCGGGCGACGGTCCCCTGCTCGCCCACCTCGGCGCCGCCCTCATCGCTCACGGGATGGAGCCGGCCGACCTGCGTCTCGAGCAGCCGACTCTCGAGGACGTCTTCCTGCGCATCACCCAGGCTCCGGGCGGAGTCCCGCCTGAGCGGTGAGACCTCCGCTCTTCGCGAAGCTGACCTGGCTGGAGGCCAAGCTCTTCCTCCGGGAACCGCTGGCGGTGGGATTCACCATCGCCTACCCGCTGGTGGTGATGTTCGTCATCGCCGGGGTGTTCAACCGTCCGGGAGAGGAGATCCGCGGTGTCGGCGGTGCCGAGTACTACGTGGTCAGCAACATCGCGGTCGTCATCGCTGCGATGGGCCTCATCGCCCTCCCCCCCCACGCCGCGTCCTACTTCGAGCGCGGCGTCATGCGCCGGCTCCGCGCCTCGTCGGTGCCGGCGACGGCAGTGCTCCTGGCCCAGTCGGCCGTCTGCTTCGGAGTGGCAATCGCAGCCACGGTCGTGCTGCTGGGCGCGGCCCGTCCCGCCTATCCCTACCCGGTCCCCCAGTCGGTGCCCGGGGTGGTCCTCGGCTTCGTGGTCGGTCTGATCAGCTTCCTCGCCCTGGGACTGCTGATCGCCGCCCTCTTCCCCACCACGCGCTCAGCGCAGAGCGTCGGCCTGGTCCTCTTCTTCCCCCTCTACCTCATCTCGGGTGCCGCCCCTCCCCTCTCCGTCCTTCCCAGCGCCATGAGGCTGGCGGCGGACTTCGATCCGCTCAAGTACGCGGTACGAGCCCTTCAGGACCCCTGGTTCGGCTACGGCATCACCGTGACCAACCTGGTGGTTCTGGCCGCGATCGGCGTCGTCAGCGGGCTGGGGGCCGCGCTCGTCTTCCGGCGCCGCTGAGGCTGCCGTCGCCGGCCCCTTGCTCCTGACGCGCGCGCTCGGTGCGGTTGGATCTGGACGAACCGGCTGATACGATCACCTCGACTGCGTGAGCAGGGGTGCGGCCTCCGCGCTGCGCCGTAAGCTCGCGACCGGGGAGCCACCAGGGAGGCTGTGCCATGAGCGCGCGGATCGCAATCCTCGGCACGGGACGGATGGGGTCGGCGATCGCACGATGCCTTGCCTCGTTCGAGCCCACACTCTGGAACCGGACCCGCTCGCGCGCCGAGCAGGTGGGCGTGGGCCGCGTCGCCGCAACCCCCGCCGACGCGGCCCGCGATGCCGACGTCGTCATTCTCAGTCTGACCGGCGCCGATGCCGTCCGAGCCGCCCTGGGTGGACCGGATGGCGCGCTGACGGCGGCGCACGGGCAGCTCTTCATCGAGATGAGCACGTCGGGGCCCGCCGTCGTCGAGGAGCTCGCGGCGCAGCTCCACGCCTCCGGATCCGCCCTCATCGACGCGCCCATCATGGGCGCTCCGACGGTGGTGCTCCGCGGCGCGGCGGCGATCCTCGCCGGTGGTGCGCCCGATGACGTCGCACGGGCAAGGCCGGTGCTGGAGCTCCTCGGCGAGGTGCGTCACGTGGGCCCGCTGGGGAGTGGCGCCCGCCTCAAACTGGTGGCAAACAGCATGCTCGCCGTGGTCGTGTCGGCCGCCGCCGAGCTGCAGGTGGCCGGAGAGGCGGCCGGCCTGGACCCTGAACAGGTCTTCTGGGTGCTGGTCCGGCTCGCACCCGCGCTCGAGATGCGGCGCGCCGGCTACCTGCAGCGCCGCCACCAGCCGACGCTCTTCGCGGTGCGCGACCTGCTCAAAGACCTCGACCTGGCACGGGAGCTCTTTGGTCAATCAGAGGCCCAGACCCCTCTCACCGCATGCGCTCGCACCATCGTCGAGGAGGCGGCCGCCAGCGCCCCGGATCTCGAGATCACAGCCGTGATCACGCGCTACACGCCCCCGCCGGCTCGCTGAGGAGAGCGGCAGCTCGGGGGCCGGTGTACCCTGCGGCGGAGGGCCATCGTTCGCCCGTCTGCCAGTTCGGAGTGGCCACCCCGTTTGAACTTCCTCCAGGGCCTGCACGGAGCCGTCGCCATCGCTCTGCTGGGCGGGCTGCTCTTCACCGAGGAGGCGGGGGTCCCCCTCCCGTTCGCTCCCGGGGAGCTGACCCTGCTCGCCGCCGGTCTCCTGATCGCGGCCGGCGGGCTCGACCCCCTGGTCTTCGTCCCGTTGGCTCTGGTCGCCTGCATCGCCGGCTCACTGGTCGGATACACCTGGGCGCGGGCGGTCGGCGATCGTGGCCTCCAGGCCCTGGCCCGCAGGATTCACCAGCAGCACGCCCTCCAGAGGGTCTCGAGGAGGGTCCAGTCGGCCGGATGGGTCGGCATCGCGGTGAGCCGGCTGATCCCCGGGCTCCGCATCTACACGACGCTCGTCGCCGGCGCCCTGAGGGTGCGCCGCAGCACCTTTGTCCTCGGCATGGTTCCGGCGACCGTCGTCTGGATCGCCGTGTACGTCGCGCTCGGCGTGCTGGTGGGGGTCCCCATCGAGCACTTCTTCACCGCTGTCCAGAAGCTGGCGGTCCAGGGCGTGATCCTCGTCGTCATGGGGGTGGGCTGCTACTTCGTCATCCGGAAGACCCCCGCCTCCTCGGGCGCCGGGCTGGTGCGGGTGCCCCGTCCGGTGCGCGTTGTGATCGCCGCCGCCCTCGACATCGGCGTGGTGGCAAGTGTCAGCACCGGCCTGGTCGCCCTCGGACGGCTTCTCGGCTTCGGTCTCCAGGCCGGATGGGTGGATGCGGTGGTCGCGCTCCTTGTCGTGGCCGTCTTCTATGTCGTCATCGCCCGCCGAAGCGGCGGCGCCACCGTGGGTGAGGCGCTGCTCCAGACCAGCTACGCGACCGGCCAGCGGCTGGCACTCCGGCCGCGCGCCGCGTTGAGGACCGCCCGATCCCTCCTCACCTGGACGCGCGAGGACCTCACCCCGACGACCGAGCTGATGCGCTCGCTGAGCGACCCCGACCGGCTGCGCATCGTCAGCCTGCTGCTCGGGGAGCCGCGAACTGTCTCCCAGCTGGCGAGGCTCATGCGACAGCCGCCCTTCGAGGTCCGTCACCAGCTCGACCGTCTCTCCTCCACCGGGGCCCTGGTTCTCACCGGGGACGATCCGAGCACGGCGTACTCGGTGCGGCCCGACCTCGGCCGCGCTCTGGCGGATCTGCTCGCGGCCATGCCCGAGCCCGGTGTGACGGCGTGAGCCGTGCGGCACGGCGTGGCCGGGGGCTGTTACCGACGCTCCGCGGCTACCGACCGTCGTGGCTGGCCGCCGACGCGCTCGCCGGTCTGACCCTCGTCGCGGTGGTCGTGCCGTCGCAGATGGCCACGGCGCGGCTGGCCGGCCTCTCGGTGGTCGCGGGCCTCTACGCCTTCGCGGCCGGCGCGCTCCTCTACGCCCTGCTCGGCACCGATCCCCAGCTCTCGGTGGGGGCGGATTCGACGATCGCGCCGGTGCTCGCCGTCGGGGTGGCGTCGGTCGCCGCGGTGGGATCCTCCGGCTACGGCTCCGCGATGGCCTTCACCGCGATCGTGGTCGGCGTCATCCTGATCGCCGTCGGCCTCATCCGGCTGGGGTGGATCTCGGAGCTGCTCTCGACACCCGTCATCACCGGGGTCCTCGCCGGGATTGCCGTCGGCATCATCGCCCGGGAGCTCCCCATCGTCTTCGGTGTCGCCGGTGGAGGGACCACCACCATCGATCAGATCGGCGATCTCCTCGGCCAGCTCGGCCACATCAACTTCTGGTCGCTCGGCATCGCGCTCGGCGTGCTCGCCATCATCGTCGCCGCGCAGCGGTTGAGCCACCGGCTGCCCGGCGCGCTCCTCGGCCTGGTGCTCTCCATCGTCGCCGTGGATGCCCTCGCCCTCAGGGCACAGCACGGCGTCGCCGTCGTCGGCTCCATCCACGGCGGCCTCCCGGGCCTGGCTCTGCCGACCGTCTCGTGGTCACAGCTCCAGTCCCTGGTCCCCACCGTGCTGACGGTTGCCTTCCTCTGCATCGCACAGACCGCGGCCACCGTCCGCACATCGGGGGCCGCTTCCGAGCCGACCGCGGGGGACTTCAACAGAGATCTGATCGCGGTCGGTGCCGGCAGCGTCGCGGCCGGGCTGATCGGCACGCTCGCTGTCGACGCGAGCCCGCCCAACACGGCAATCGCGACCGCGTCAGGGACGCGCTCCCAGCTCACCAACGTCATGGCTGCGCTCGTCGTCGTGGTGGCGGCGGTGGGGTTGACCGCCCCACTCGCCGATCTCCCCCAGGCGACCCTCGCCGCCACCCTGGTGTTCGTCGCGACCAAGCTCTTCCGCGTCCACGAGCTGCACACCATCCTCCGCTTCGACAGGCTCGAGTTTGCCCTGGCCGCGGTCACGATTCTGGTGGTGGCGCTGGTCGGCATCGAGCAGGGGGTGCTCCTGGCCATGATCCTCTCCCTCGCCGATCGCACCCGCCGCACGCTCCGCCCTCGGGACACCCTGCTGGGGCGGGACCCGGGGACCGACCACTGGATCCCTCGGGACATCGGCAGACCCACGGAGGAGGTCCCCGGGGTGCTCGTCTACCTGGTCTACGCGCCGCTCTGGTACGGAAACGCCGATTACTTCCGCTCTCGGATCCGGCAGCTCCTGCGTGCCCACTCGGGCCGCGTTCGGACGGTGATCATCGACGCGGACGCGATGTCCGACATCGACTACACCGGGCTGCAGGCGCTCCGAGGCATGGCGAGCGAGCTGGCCCGGAGCGGCGTGGCGATGGGGATCGCCCGCGCATCCCACCTCGTGCGCCACGATCTCAAGCACGGCGCCCTGATCGAGCAGCTCGGCGCCGACCACCTCTTCGCCTCCGTCGACGACGCCGTCGCCGGACTCAGGAGCCGGGCCTGACCGGATCGAGATCAAGAGCCGGGTGCGGTGGGCGCACCTCGGGCAGCCGCGCCGGCACGTCGAGACGCGCCACCCCGATCCGATCGTCGGCCATCCCGTAGTAGACATCGAAGCGGTCGGGTGAGCCGAGATCGTCGCGGCGGTCGATGCCGGTGGGAAACACCACATTGCCGACCGTCCCCAGGCGCTCCTCGGGCAGCTCCGGGGTGAGGACCGGATCCGGCGACCGGTAGCGGATCACGCGGGGGTGAGCGCTGGACAGCACCATCACGCCGGCTGAGTAGCAGCGCGATCTTCCGTCCTGGGCCGGGGCCTCCGCCTCGCTCACCCCGTGGTAGACGACCAGCCAGCCGTGGCGGCTGAGGACGGGCGGGGTCCCGACGCCGATCTTGAGGCGCTCCCAGGACCTGAGTGGAGCGGCCAACCGATGATGGGAGGTGAACCGCCCGAGACGGTGTGAGCCGTCGCTCTCCTGGAGCAGCCGGCTGTACGAGATCCAGATGCTCTCGCGATCGAGATCCGCTCCGCCCGGTGGCTGCGGAGCGACGCTCTCGGCCGGGTGAGCGCCCGCGAAGAGCGGCCGGTGGAGCATGGCCAGCTCCGGGCGGCCGGAGGGGTTGGGGATGAAGACGGGGAAGAGGGTGGCGTCCTTGTCATCGACGCCGTCCAGCTCGACGCCCTGATACGGCCCGAGGCGGGCGAGCCCCAGCCGCTCCCACCGGTGCAGGTCGTCCGACACTGCCAGGGCGATGCGCGGGCCGGCGGGCGAGAAGGCCGTGTAGGTCATCACGTACTTCCCCAGCGGCTCGACGAACGTGACCCGGGGGTCTTCGCAGCCGCCCCCGCCGTCGGGACGCTTCTCGTACTCGGTCTCGGGCTCGAGTGCCACGCCGAGCCGCTCGACACCGAAGGGATCGCCGTCGCCATTGAAGAGGACCCGCGCCATGCCGATGCGCGAGTAGTTGCCCCGGGCGACGAGTCGTGGGAAGAGGTAGAGCTCTCCGTCCGGGCCGCGGACGGCGGCCGGGTTGAGGACGCCCTCGGCCTCCTGGGGATTCGCCGGCTCGGGAGTCATGATGGCCCACAGCCGGCGCATCTGGAAAGCGCTCATGACCCTTCCACCGGCGGGACGGCCTCCGTCTCCCCTCTCCCGGCCAGGCACGCGATGATCGTCTCGATCACCAGCTTGGTCTCGTCCGGACCGCGCACCGGGATGCAGTCGACCCCCGCCTGCTCAGCCGGGTAGTCGTTCCCTCCCTCGAAGATCGCGTCTCCGATGAAGACCATCTCGCTGAGCGGGATGCTCAGGATGTCGCGGAGCTTCCGGATTCCGTACGCCTTGTCGATCCCCGGCTTGGTCACGTCGATAGAGGTGGCACCGCCCATGCGGACGGAGAACTCCGGGATCAGCGTGTCGAGGACGGCCGCGATCTGCTTTCTCTTGGAGAAATCGGGGTCCCACCTTTCCTTCTCCTCCAGGGGAGCTCGCTGGCCCAGAGCGGAGAGCGTGATCTGGCTTCCCCGGTCTTCGATGACGTCGCCCCACACCCTCTCGGGCGCGGAGCCGGTCAGGTCGAAGGCCCTGTGAAGCGAGCTGACGATCTTCTGCCTCTCGTCCGAGCTCAGATCCTCGGAGTAGACCCGCACCCAGTCCTGCTCGTGCCGGTAGAACTGTGTTCCGCAGGTGGGAAGGAGGTAGAGATTGGCCAGGCCCTTTTCGCCGGAAAGCTTGGCGAGCAGCTGCTTCTCGAACTGGGGCCAGCTGCCCCCGGAGATGACGGCGACCTTGACGATCCCGAGCAGGTCGTGCAAGAGCGCGGCGATCACGTCGTCGGGAGGCGACTTGCTCGGGGCGAGCGTGCCATCGAGGTCAAAGACGATCAGTCGCTTCACGTCCGCCTCATGCCTTCGGGAGCCGTGACCCCGAGGAGCGCTGCGGAGCCCGGCGGACCGTCCGCCACGGTGGTGGCGGGCACCTCGGGAAGCGCGACCTCCACGACGCTGAGGGGCCCGCGTGGGCGGACCGTGCATTCGCCGACCATCGCGGGAAGGAGCATGACGTCCCCGAATCCGATGGGGTGAGACGCGCCGCCGTGCTCGACCTCGCCGGAGCCGGCGATGCAGACGAGAACCCGCGGAAGACCCGCGGCGCCCACGGTGAACGGCAGCTCGCCCTGGATGCGCCAGAGGCAGAATTGCTCGCAGTCGAAGAGTCGCTCGCGCCGCGCGGGTGCGTCCGCCTCGAGCAAAGGCCGCACCGGCGCCAGCACGCCCTGGTCGAAATCGATGCAGGTCAGTGCCTCATCGATCTGCAGAGCGCGCTGCAGGCCGGTCGCGGGGTCGACACGATCCCAGTCGTGGAGGCGGAAGGTGACGTCGCTGTTCTCCTGGACCTCCAGGACCACGAGATCGCCACCCAGGGAATGCACCGTCCCGGCGGGGAGGAAGAGCCCATCGCCGGGCTTGGGGGTGAAGCCCACCAGCTGCCCGGCGATCGCCCCCGTGGCCAGAGCGGCGCGCAGGTCGCCCGGTGTGGTGCCCGGTCGAAGGCCGGCGTAGATGCGACTCTCCGGCCCCGCTTCCAGCACCACCCATGCCTCGGTCTTTCCCGTCTCGCCCGCCGGCAGGTGGTCCGCCTGCTCATCCGATGGATGCACCTGGACGGAGAGCAGCTCGTGGGCATCGAGGAACTTGAGGAGCACGGGGAAGCGGCGGAACCGCCCGGCGAGCCTCCCGAGCATCTGCTCGGGGTACTCCTCCAGCAACTCGCCGAGGGTCAGGCCGGCGAGGGCTCCCGCGACGACCCGGCTCTGATGGTCAGGCCGGTCGCTGAGCAGCCACGCCTCCCCGATCGGACCATCGACGTCCGGGGGAGTGCTGAGCAGCTCCGCCAGCCGCCGGCCGCCCCAGAGGCGGTACTGAAGGATCGGTGCAAACAGCAGCGGATACAGCAGCACGCCGCCGGCCCGGTCCGTTGCGGCTTCGACGGCCGATCCGCCCGCCGTCCTGTGCACTTCGCGAGGGGTCACCGCGGCGTTCAGCGTCATGGGGCTCCTGGGTTGTGAGTCCCCATGACCTCTGCGTGCGCCGGCGCGCCCTCCGGCGGCGGCGCCTGCCCGCGCAGCTCATGCAGCTCCGCGGAGTCGGTCAGCTGCTGCCGGCGGCGTCGGCGCCAGATCACTCCGACCAGGCTGGTCAGAGCGACGGTCAGGACGATGGTCGCCAGCAGCACCGCGATCAGGGGCACGCTCCCGTGCCAGACCAGGTAGTCCAACCGGACCTCATGGGAGTTCTGGATGACACCCACCACGATCGCCGCCGCCATCACCAGGGCGAGGATCAGGGTCAACGAGAGACCTGTTCCCCGGAACTGGCGCCGCGGCGCGACTTCATCCTGTCCCTTGCGCATGACACACCTCCTCCCCCTCTCTGCCCATGACTGACCTGAGCATTCCTGACGGTGGGACTGCGGGTCGCATCCCAGTACACGAGACCTCGGCCCCCTCAGTCACGCCGGGAACCTGCGCGGTCCCGGGACGTGACCTTCTTGGGGGGCTGGAACTAGGCCGTCTTCCTGGCGCGCTCGTCAGTGCTCATCGAGATCACCTTGAGGACGATGGCCGCAGCGATCGCGTACACGACGAAGGCAAGGATGTCCGCCCAGACGATGAGCGTCCCCGGCGCGGTGAGGGTGGTCCGGAAGATGCCCGCGAAGGGCGCGGCGAGTGCTCCACCGATGCCGTAGATGAAGGCTCCGAATCCGACGTTGGCGGCTCCGGCCGCATGGAAGACGAAGTCGAAGCCGAGGAAGAGGAAGACGATGCCCGCGGCCAGCGCGACGATGCGGCTGGCCAGGGGTCGCCCCGACCACGACAGGGTGGAGCTCCGACGGACCGCGGCCCCGGTGACCGGGTCAGACGTGGTCTGCGTCGTGCTCGTCACGCCGCTGTAGGTTGGACCGTCGTTGCTCACAACCCGGTCCTGCACGTGCGTATCAGCCACCTGGGCCTCCTTTGGGGTTGCTCCCCCCGGAGCCGCTCAGCCTGGGGCTCCGTTTGGGTTTCAGTCTGTGCTCGGGATCGCAACAACGGCAGCAACGGGTCCGCCAGTGGACGTGGACGGCCTCTTCCACACCCGCACGCACTCCTCCCAAAAGCCGAGCCTCACGCGGAAGCGGTCGGCTTGGGCAACCACCACGGGGACGTTGGTCAGCTCGACCTCTCGCCGCGCTTCGGGCGACTGGTCGGTCATCAACGCGCGGATGCGCGCGAGCACGGCCTCCTCCATGGTGAGGATCTCGGTGTAGACCTTCCTCCAGAAGAGGGCGAGCTCCAGGGAGGCGGTGGCCGGGTCGGGTTCACCCTCCATCCCGATGGAAGTGTCTCCCCCCCGCAACGCCGCGACCATGTCGGGGCGGTCCTGCTCTGCCTGCCTGACGTCCATGCTCCCCGGGATACACCCGGGTGCGCAAGAAGTTCAGCAACTGACCGCACCCGCCCCCGGAGGGTCACCCCGCCGGCCTCCGATTCCCGGGGCCCCTCCGGCTGTAGGCTATAGTCACACCATGGTGGCAAGCGAAGCAAACACGCCAGCCCGGGGCCCCCTCGAGGGCGAGGACATCGAGACCGAGCACTGGGAAGACGCGCGCCACTGGATGAGCATCTACGACGACCTGATCCGCTTCAAGGTCGGTCTCCTCGAGCGCGTGAAGCGGGAGCTGCCCAAGCTGCACCCCGTGGCCCAGAGGGCCGCCGACGTCGACGTCGCCTTCATCGAGGCCCAGATGGCCGGCTACCACGCACGGCTCGACCTCTGGTACCGGCGGGTGTGGCAGCTCCAGGGCCTCTGGCTCGATCCGGACGGCCGGGTGGTGCGCCACAAAGGTGAGGAGGCGGCGCTCACCACCCGCGAGTTCGAGCTGCTGGCGTTCCTGCTGGAGCACCCTCACCGCTTCTACTCCACCGCGCAGATCGCGGGCTACGCGTGGTCGGACGCGGCCCTGATGCCCGAGGAGGTGCGCAACTACGTCACCCGGGTCCGGAGGATCCTGGCCCGTCTGGGCATCCCCTGCGATCTGATCAACCGGCCCGGCCGCGGCTACTCCCTGACGTTTCGGAACACCGATTAGATCAGCGGATAGCCGGACGCCGGAACCGCGTTCGGTCCCGGCGTCTGGCGGGGAGCTGTGAGAACTACGCGGCCCTGCGAACCGCGCTGCCGCTGAGCCTCGCCACCACGNNGAAGAGGTTCCCCTGCGTCGCGGAGGTGGTCTTGAGGATGCCCACGAACGGGGAGGCCAGGAAGGAACCGACGGTGAAGGTGAGTGCAGCGAACCCGATGTTGAGCGCCCCAATGGCATGGAAGACGAAGTCGAGCGTGAGGAAGGCCAGCGCCACCACGGCGGCCAGCTCGACCAGCCTGATCACCGAACGGCCGGACCACGTGTGCGGCCAGGGGGTGGGGGGGGCGGCTCGGTACGAGGGAGCAGGCGCCACCGGCGCTGTGCTCGTGATGGGGTGCGGGCTCTGCCCGTCCTGAGCAGCGACCCGGTCCTGCACCTGTACATCGGTCATGGGAATCCCTCCTATGGGTCACTCGACCCCGAGGCCCTCTGAACCTGTGGCACCGGGTGATGCTCACTCTGTCGAAGGAGCCGCAACGACCGCAGCAACAGTCCAGTGCACCGCTCGCGTCAAGGACTCCGCGCTCGGGCCCGAGCCGCAGCTTGGCTACGATTCGAGTGATGAGCATCTCGAGCGGCAAGAGCCCGCTGCGCTCGCTGATCCGGTCGGAGCCGCTGGACCATCCGCCGGTCCTGCTCTGGAAGCACTTCCGCATCGACGAGCCACGTGAGCTGGCGCGCCGGACGGTGCGCTTCTACCGCGACCACCGGCTGGCCGCGGCCAAGCTGATGCCCGACATCCCGCTGCTCTTCGCGGATGGCGCGCTGTCGTCCTGGTCGCAGGTCGCCCACCTCCGCCGGTTCGGCCCGATCGAGACGGTAGGCCGCGCCGCCGAGTACGTGCGCACCGTGGAGCTGGTGAGGCGGGAGCTGGACCCCGACGACGTCCTGCTGGTCACGCTCTTCTCACCCCTTGCGCTGATCGGCCTCTGGTGCGGCCCGGCGGGACTGCGCGAGCTGGCGGAGGGAGAGCGCTCCGTCGCTCACGCGGTGCTCTGGGCGCTCGCCGGCATGGTCAACGAGCTGGCCGCGGCATGCTGCGCGGCGGGTGCCGACGGCGTCTACTATTCGTGCTGGGGGCAGAATGTGCTCAGCTCGGATCAATACGCCGAGTTCGGTATCCCCTATGACCTGGCCGGCCTTCGCGGAGCGGCCGGAGCGGAGTTCCGCCTCCTCCACCTTCACGGCGCGGTCGACGGCGGCCTGGAACGGTACGCCGGCTACCCGGTCCAGGCCGTCGGCTGGAGCGAGGTGGAGAGCTCGGTGACGTTGAGCGAGGGGGCCCGGGTGCTGGGCGGCAAGTTCGTCATGGGTGGCATCCGGGAGGATCGCTCCGGCCCGGCGGACGCGGCGGCGAAGGCACGCATCGCGGCCCTCGTGGAGGAGTTCGGGGCGCGGTTCGTGGTCGCACCCGGGTGCTCCCTCCCCGACGGCACGGGTGACG
>PLAX01000111.1 GCA_003135255.1 Candidatus Dormiibacterota bacterium
TGGTTGTACTCGTCGAAGGCGTGGGCGATGCCGAACTCCTCGGCGAAGAAGTCGAGCCCCTGCCGGGTGATCGTGAACAGCTCCTCGGCCTGCTCCTCGAGCTGGGGCGCCAGTGACCGCCGCGCGTAGAGGGCGAGGCGGAGCCCCCGGTGCCGGGTCTCGATGACGCGGTAGTCGCCGGCCGCCACCGCCATCAGGTAGGTGGGGAGGGGAGGAGTGGTGTGGAACCGCCAGGTGCGGCTGCCGTCGCCGTGGTCGTCCCGGCCGAGCACGCGCCCGTTGCCGCACACCTCCCAGCCGACCGGGGCGCGCACCGTCACTGTGAGGGGGCCCTTCAGATCCGGCTGGTCAAAGCAGGCAAAGACCTTGTGGGCGTCGAAGGGCTCGAAGTGGGTGTAGAGATAGACCTGCTGGTCGGCGGGGTCGACGGCCCGGTGGAGGCCGACTCCCACCCGCTCGTAGGCGCAGTCGGCGACGACCTCGACGGTGGTGGGGCCGACCGGGATGCCGGAGAGCGGGATGCGGGCGCCGTCGTACCCGGCCGCCGCCGAGGGGCACGGCTGCCCGCCGACGCGCACCTCCCGGAGCCGTCCCTGCTCGCCCACGGTGAGATTGAGGAAGGTGTCCACGCCCGGACGGCGGCAGGAGAAGCCGATCCGGGTCGAGCTCCGGAAGGTGGGCGCCGACGGGTCGCCGCTCAGCTCGAGGTCGATGCCGTAGCTGAGGTCGCTCAGCAGGGCGGCACGCTTCGCCGCCTCCGACTCGGTGAGGTTGTCACTGACGATCTGTCCGGGCACGGGGGGCAATTGTGGGCGACTCGCACCGCCGGCCGCCGTCTGCATCAGGCGGACCGGGGAGGGGGCGCTGCGGTGTCCGACCTCGCCGGGCCCGGCCGCAAGGCATGGTGCCTTGCGGCAACACATGCCAGGGGTGTCTGGGCTTCTACGTCTCCCCGGGGCCCTGCGGATCGGTGTCGGCGTGGTCCTCGGCGTCCACGCCCGGGCATCCGACGAAGACGGCCTCACTGCCGAGGGCGTCCGCGACAGCGCTGAGGGCGTCGCGCAGCCGGGCCGCCTCTTCGGCGTCCAGCACCTTGGCCAGATGGCGGTCGATCCCGCCGGAATGGATGGGGGTCGCCCGATGCAGCTTCTCCCGGCCCAACTCCGTGATGACGGCGAAGGCGCCACGCCGGTCCGACGGACAGCCGGAGCGGGCCACCAGCCCGGCGGCCTCCATCCGGTCGACCAGGCGGCTCACACCGCTCTTGGTCATCAGCACGGTGTCCATCAGCCGCTGGAGACGGAGGGCTCCGCCGGGAGCCTGGTCGAGCACCAGGAGCACCTCGAACCACGCGAGCGGCAGCCCCTCGGCGGCCATGAGCTCACGTTCCAGGTTGCTGGCCACGCCGGCCTGGGCACGGAGAAGTGCATGCCACGCCTGCAGGTGGACCGATCGGTCCGTCTCCGTCATGACCATGCCTCCAAGCCTAACCCACGAAGGTTGACAGCGCAACGATCCCATGAGTATAGTTGATCCAGCAACCGTCGACGCATCAACCGTCGAACCGTCAACCATCGGAGAGAGACATGACTCAGACTGCCACCGCCCCCCCGCTCGCCGCCGGCGAGTACGTCCTCGAGCCGTCCCACACCCAGGTCGGGTTCCTGGCCCGCCACCTGATGGTCAGCAAGGTGCGTGGGAACTTCGAGAAGTTCGAGGGCAAGATCACCGTCGGCGAGACGCTGGCGGTCTCCGGTGTGGAGGTGACCATCGACGTGGCGAGCCTCAACAGCCGGGACGAGAAGCGGGACACGCACCTGCGCTCCGCCGAGTTCTTCGACGTCGAGAAGTACCCGACCATGACCTTCGGCTCGACCGCCGTGACGGCCGCGGCCGGTGGGCACTTCGCGGTGACGGGCGACCTGACCGTCCGCGACCAGACCCATCCCGTCACCCTGGATGTGGAGTACCTGGGCGCCGAGAAGACCCCGTGGGGCACCGCGGTGGCCGTCGTCTCCGGCTCCGCGGAGATCGACCGCGAGCAGTGGGGCCTGACCTGGAACGTCGCCCTCGAGTCGGGGGGCGTCCTGGTCAGCAAGAAGATCCAGCTCGAGATCGAGGCCGAGATCGTGCCGGCGCCCGCCGCCGCCTGAGCTCTCTCCGGGTGGTGCCGCCGCCGGCTCGTGCCGGTGAGCGGCGCCACCCTCTGAGGCCACCGCCACGTCGACGCCAGAGGGCGAGTGCCATATCCTTCTGGGCGTGGGACTGAGGGAACTGATCGGCAAGCTGGAGGGCCTGGAGGCCCTCGATGGCGTCTCCGACCGGATCGCCGGATACGTGAACTCCGCGGTCAGGCCGGCCAAGAGCCTGCTGAGCGGCACCTGGCTGGAGCACCCGCTGCACCCGGTGCTCACCGAGCTCCCCATCGGCTGCTGGAGCGGGGCGGTGATCATCGACCTCGTCGGCGGCTCGGGCGCCGCTGAGGCGGTCGATCCGCTGGTCGGGCTCGGTGCCCTGGCCGCGGTCCTCGCCGTCGTCAGCGGCCTCAGTGACTGGGCCGACTCCTACGGGCCGGAGAGGCGGGTGGGCCTGGTCCACGCCGCCGCCAACGTGACCGGTCTGGGGCTCTTCGCGGCATCGCTCATGGCCGAAAATCGGAGCGCCCGCCGGCTGCGCCTGCTCGGCCTCGCGGCGGTGAGCGCCGGCGGCTACCTGGGCGGCCACCTCAGCTTTGGCCGTGGGGTCGGGGTCGACCATCAGGCCTTCCTGGAGAAGCCGAGCGAATGGGTTGACGCCCTCGAGACGGACAGCCTGGAGGAGGCCACCCCGACCCTCGCCGAGGCGGGGGCCGCCCGGGTGATGCTCTACCGGCGGGGGACGCAGATCTACGCCATCTCGGATGTCTGCCCCCACGCGGCCGGCCCCCTCCACGAGGGCAATGTCGACGATGAGCTCTGCGTGACCTGCCCGTGGCACGGCAGCCGATTTCGCCTCAGCGACGGGAGGGCGGTGCACGGCCCGGCGTCTGCGCCGGCCGCCGTCTACCAGGCGCGCCTCAAACACGGCAAGGTGCAGGTTCGCGCGGTCTGATCGCACGCGATTTGGGCGCCGCGCCCAAGGGCCGTCTGGCGGTCGCGGCCGGGACCCTTGGCCTTGCTAGGATTGGCAGGGATGCTTTCGGACTACGCGCCGATCCTGGTCTTCCTCGGTATCTGCATCCTCTTTGGTGCTGGTGTGCCGCTGCTCAGCGCCGTGCTCGGGCCGCGCCGCCCGAGCCCTGAGAAGGAGCTCCCCTACGAGTCCGGGATCGTCCCGTCGGTCTCGGCCCGGCGGCGCTTCTCGGTCAGCTTCTACGTGACCGCGATGCTCTTCATCGTCTTTGACGTCGAATCGATCTTCCTCTTCCCGTGGGCGACCATCGTCCGCCAGCTCAAGGTCTTCGGGGTGGTGGAGATGGGGGTCTTCATCCTCATCCTGCTGCTGGGGTTGGTCTACATCTGGGCCAAGGGGGCGCTCCGATGGGACTGAACGGCGATCTCGCGCTGAACGCGCCGGCCGGGACTGCGTTCATCCCGCGTGCCTTGCTCGCGACCTCGCTCGGTGATGCCGGTGCGCTGCCGCTTCCCCGGGCGGGGGAGAGGGAGCGCGCCGCCCTGCAGAGTGGGATCCTCACGACCAGCATCGAGAAGCTCGTCAACTGGGGCCGCTACAGCTCGCTGTGGCCGGCGACCTTCGGCCTCGCCTGCTGCGCCATCGAGATGATGGGGACGGGCGCCGCCCGCTACGACATGGCGCGCTTCGGCTGCGAAGTCTTTCGCGCCTCCCCGCGCCAGTCGGACCTGATGATCGTCTCCGGCCGGGTCTCCCAGAAGATGGCNNCGCCAGATCTACGACCAGATGCCCGAGCCCAAGTGGGTCATCAGCATGGGCGCTTGCGCCTCGAGCGGGGGGATGTTCAACAACTACGCGATCATCCAGGGGGTCGACAAGGTGGTCCCGGTGGACGTCTTCCTCCCCGGTTGCCCGCCCCGCCCCGAGGCCCTGCTCGATGCAATCGTCAAGCTGCAGCAGAAGATTGCCGGCAGCCACCTCACCTCCTNNCGCGAGCTGCCTGACGCGGTGCTCGCCACCGATGAGAGCTTCGGTGAGGTGACCATCCGGGTGGGGCGGGACCGCCTGGTCGAGGTCGCCCGCCTCCTTCGCGACCACGATCAGGGGCGCTACGACCTGCCCCTCTACGTGACCGCCGTCGACTGGCCCGACCGCGAACCCGACGCCCCGCGTTTCGACGTCGTCTATCAGCTCCGCTCCATGCGGCACAACGACGTGATCCGGCTGGTCGTGCAGGTGCCCGAGGACGATCCCCGGGTGCCCACCCTGGAGGGGGTGTTCGCCGGGATGGACTGGCACGAGCGGGAGGCCTACGACCTCATCGGCATCCAGTTCGAGGGGCACCACGACCTCCGCCGCATCCTGCTTCCCGACGACTGGGACGGCCACCCGCTGCGCAAGGACTACGTGTCGTTCGGTGAGCCGATCGCCTTCACCCACAACCTCGAATGGGCCCTGCCCGCCCAGGAGAGGCCGCCCGAGATGCCGGGAGCCAGCCGATGAGCGTGCTGCCACCCCTCGGGCCGCCGAGCCGCGACGCCGCCTCCGAGCGGTACGACCACGGTCGGGAGCTGCTCGGGGTAGCCCCGGAGATGGACGCCATCGACCTGGTCCAGCTCGACGACCAGACCATGGAGCTGAACATGGGGCCGCAGCACCCCTCCACCCATGGCGTGCTGCGCCTGGTGCTGGACCTCGACGGTGAGGTGGTGCGGGGTTGCCGCCCCGACATCGGCTTTCTCCACACCGGCTTCGAGAAGGACTTCGAGCGGCACAACTACCAGCAGTGCATCCCCTACACCGACCGGATGGACTACCTCTCGCCACTCAGCAACAATCTCGGCTTCTCCCTGGCGGCGGAGCGCCTGCTCGGCATCGAGGTGCCCCCACGCGGGCAGTACCTCCGGGTCATCATGTGCGAGCTGGCCCGGATCGCGAGCCACGTGATCTGGTACGGCACCAGCGCCATGGACCTGGGCGCCTTGACCCCGTTCGTCTACGCCTGGCGGGAGCGGGAGAAGATCCTCGACATCAACGAGCTGGTGAGCGGGGTGCGGATGCACACCTCCTTCATCCGGGTCGGCGGCCTGATGGCCGATGTGCCCGCCGAGTTCTACGGGATGGTGGAGGAGGTGGTCAAGACCTTCCCACACCACATCGACGAGTACGAGACGCTGATCACGGGCAACCCGATCTTCCGGGAGCGCACCCAGGGGCTGGGGGTGGTCAGCGCCGAGGACGCGATCAACTACGGGGTGACCGGGCCCACCCTGCGGGGCAGCGGCGTTCCCTACGACCTGCGCAAGGCTCAGCCCTACAGCTCGTACGACCACTTCGACTTCGACGTTCCGATCGGCCGGCGTGGCGACATCTACGATCGCTACCTGGTGCGGATGCGCGAGATGCGCGAATCGCTCCGGATCATCGACCAGGCGATGGCGGGTCTCCCCGAGGGGCCGGTGAACAGCACCGACCGCAAGGTGGCATTGCCTCCCCGCAACGAGATCAACACCAGCATGGAGTCGCTGATCCGCCACTTCAAGCTGGTGACCGAGGGCTTCCGGGTGCCAAAGGGCACCGTCTACCAGGCGGTCGAGTCCCCGCGGGGTGAGCTGGGCTTCCTGCTCGTGAGCGATGGCTCCAACCGGCCGTACCGGT
>PLAX01000028.1 GCA_003135255.1 Candidatus Dormiibacterota bacterium
CCAGCTCTACGCCGGCAACATCGCGAAGTTCCTGCTTCACCTGGTCCGCGACGGCAAGGTGCGTGACGATCTGGACGACGAGATCCTCGGCGCCACCTGCGTCGTCTATCAGGGCGCGCTCCGCGGTGCCGCCGCCCCCCGGACCGAGCCGGCCGCCTAGGAGCGCCATGTCCCAGACCGACCTCGTCCTGATCGGCTTCTTCATCTTCGTGCTCGCCGTCTTCCTCGGCATCGAGCTGATCAGCAAGGTGCCCTCGCTGCTCCACACCCCGCTGATGTCGGGGACCAACTTCATCCACGGCATCGNNCCGCATGCTCGGCATGTTCAAGGGCAGCGGCCGGCCGCCGGCCCGCCCGGGCCCAGAGCCCCCGGCGGTCGCGACGCCTCCCGCCGCGACGCCTCCCGAGGAGAAGGCCTGATGCAGGTGAGCCTGCCCCCCGACTGGGTCATCCTCGGCTACCTGGTCGCGATCGTCTGCTTCATCCGCGGCATCAAGATGATGACCTCGCCGCGGACGGCCCACCTGGGCAACCGCGTGTCCGGGGTCGGGATGCTGCTCGCCATCGGGATCACCCTCGGCGACTTCCACAGCGGCTGGCAGTACATCATCCCCGCGGTGGTGGTCGGCGGCCTGATCGGGGTGGTGGTGTCGCGCCGGGTGGCGATGACCGCGATGCCCCAGATGGTGGCGCTCTNNCAGCGGCAGCCTGATCGCCTTCAGCAAGCTCCAGGAGTGGATGCGGGGGACACCGATCACCTGGCCGCTGCAGTACTCGATCAATGCGCTGGTGCTGGCCGCCCTGGTGGGGATCGGCATCGCGATCACCATCGGCGGGGGCAATACCGACCTGATCATCGCCTTCGTCGCCGGCGCGCTCCTGCTCGGGGTGCTGGGCGTCCTGCCGGTGGGCGGCGCCGACATGCCGGTGATCATCTCCCTGCTGAACTCGTTCACCGGGACGGCGGCCGCCGTGACCGGGTTCGTGATCGGCAACTACGCGCTGGTGGTGGCCGGCGCCCTGGTCGGGGCGTCGGGCTCGATCCTCACCCTGCTGATGAGCCGGGCCATGAACCGCTCGCTCGCCAACGTCCTCTTCGGCGCCTTCGGCAAGACGGCCGAAGCGGGGCCGGCGGGTGCCTCCCTCCCGCCCGGCAAGACCATCCGCGAGACCACGCCCGAGGACCTCGCCGTGCTGCTCGCCTACTCCCAGCAGGTGATCTTCGTCCCCGGCTACGGCCTGGCCGTGGCCCGGGCCCAGCACGAGGTCAAGGAGCTCGCCGACCAGCTCAAGCAGCGCGGGGTCCGGGTGCTCTACGCCATCCACCCCGTCGCCGGCCGGATGCCGGGGCACATGAACGTCCTGCTCGCCGAGGCCGACGTCCCCTACGACGAGCTCAAGGAGATGGACCAGGTCAACCCCGAGTTCCCCCGCACCGACGTCGCCGTGGTGATCGGGGCCAACGACGTCGTCAACCCGGCCGCCCTCAACGATCCCTCCAGCCCCATCTACGGCATGCCCATCCTGCGGGCCGACCAGGCCAAGACGGTGGTGGTGCTCAAGCGGAGCATGAGGCCGGGCTTCGCGGGCATCGAGAACGAGCTCTTCTACCACGACAACACCCTGATGCTGTTCGGGGACGCCAAGGACTCGCTGACCAAGCTGGTCGCCGAGGTCAAGCAGCAGGCGGCGTCGTAGGGTGCACCGCGGCGGTTCCGAGGATCCCCGTGGCCGGCTGACGCCGGCCGGGCGGCTCACCAGCGCCAGACCGCGGCGGCGCTGCCTCCGAGGATGAGCCCCAGCTCGGTCTCGTCGAGCCCCGCCTCGTCCAGCGCGCGGCGGTAGCGGGCCAGCCCGAGCAGGGGGAAGTCGGTGCCGAGCAGGAGCCGGTCCGCGCCCACCAGGGTGGCCACCGCGCGGAGCGCGCTGGGACGGTAGAGGTGGGGCAGAGCCGCGGTGTCGAACCAGACCCGCGCGCACAGCTGGCGGATCTCGGGCATGTGGGCGTAGAGGGGCAGCCCGCCGCCGAGGTGGGCGGCGACCACCCGGAGACCGCCGGCGCGCTCCACGAAACGGACCAGTCTGTCCGGGGTCGCCGTCCCCTTTCCCGGGTAGGCGTGCCCGACCGGCTCGCTGCAGTGGATCGTCCAGGGGAGGTCGAGCTCGGNNCCCCGAAGCCCGAGCCGGGCGCAACGGCGCAGCTCCTCGGCGGCGCCCGGGTCGGCGGGCTGGACGATGCCGCAGCCCGCGACCCGGCCGGGGTGGCGGCGCTGCAGAGCGGCCACCCAGTCGTTGGCCTCGGCACAGAGCCGGGGATCCGCGAAGGGCCAGGTGTAGACCACGGCGCGATCGATCCGCTCCTCGTCGAGGTGGCGGAGCAGGTCGTCCTCCCCGGCGAGCCGCCGCCCCCCCGCGTGGCAGGCCGCGAACCAGGGGTCGGCGGCGGCGACCGCGGCCGGATCGCGCCGCACCCGGTCGGGCATGACGTGGACGTGGGCGTCGACGACCGCGGTTGCCACGAGGGGGACGCTCACGACCGGGGGGTGCTCATGAGACCCCGCGCACGTCGTAGACGGTGATGCCCGGCGCGGATGCGGTGACCGGCAACCCCTGCGCCGCCCACCATTTGACCCCGGCCGCGGTGTAGGTCTGGTTCACCTCGACGTAGCTGATGTCGTAGCGGTGGAGGATCTGGAGGATGGGCTGGCACTGCCCGAGGGCGGTGGGGCCACACCCTGAGGTGGCGATCGCGACATCAGCCTGGCGCTGCCCGTAGTCCAGCCCGTAGCTCCACAGCCAGGGGTAGTAGCCCATCACCACCGGCCGCCCGGTGAGCAGCGGGATCGGGTCGAAGAAATCGTCGGTGCTCCCCGAGACGAGGTACACGGCGTGGAGAGACGTCTTGGCGTCGAGGGAGGCGATCAGCGCCATGTCGGCTGCGGGCACGACCACATAGGGTCCCGTCACCGACGCCGACGGCGCCTCGTAGGGCAGGAGCCGCAGCAGGGCCAGGGTGCCGGTGGCCAGCACGCTGCCGGCCAGGAGGACGGCGAGGATGCGCCGCCACCACCCCACCCAGAGCCAGACCGTGATCGCCGAGACCGCCAGGGCGACCCCCAGGTACCAGTAGAGGAGCAGCTTGGTGTTGTCCCAGTCCCAGCTCTGGAAGATGACGACGTTGCAGAGGACGAAGATCGGGATGCAGGCGAGGAGGAGGCGCAGCAGGCCGGGGGGAAGGACCCCGAGGACGCGTCCGGCCACTTCGCGGACCGTCCCTCTCCCGAGCTTCCGGGCGAGGGCCAGGAACACCACGGCCACGCAGAGCGGTACCGCCACCCCGAGGTTGACCCACCAGAACCCCCACCAGGTGCTGCTGAGGGGGAGGCGCAGGGTGTCACCGATCGCGCCCCCGACCGCGGAGAGGGTGACCGAGTGGCCAAGGGTGGTGGTGGTGACGGCTCCCGACATCCAGCCCGGCTCAAACCAGGGGTACTGGTTGCCGAGAGCGGCGGATCCGTGGGATGCGAGCATGAGCTGGATCACCCGGGGGGCCGCGACCAGCGCCGCCACCCCGGCGAAGAGCAGCCAGGCACGTCGCCACCGGATCGCCGCCAGACCGATGGCGATGACGGCGATGGCGAAGAGGCTCTGGACGTGGATGAGGGGGAGGAGCCCGACCAGGAGCCCGGCCACACCGACGTCGAAGAGCCGCGCTCGGGCCCGCTCGAAGACGGCGAGGAGGAGCACCAGGGACGCCACCACGACGTCGAAGCCCTCCATGAGGGTGCGCTGGGGCAGCCACCAGGCGAAGAGCGGCGTGTACCACGCCTGGTCGGAGAAGACCGGCGTCCCCGACCCGGGCTCCGAGGTCATGCCGTCGAAGCTGGTGGGCTGGTCGGCGACCA
>PLAX01000214.1 GCA_003135255.1 Candidatus Dormiibacterota bacterium
CGACGGCCGCCGCGAGCGGCACCCATGAGTTCACCGCCACCCTCAAGGTCACGGGTGCCGTCACCCAGTCCTCGACCTTCACCGAGAGCCTCAGCATCCTGCCGGCCTGCGCGGCGCTGGCGAAGAGCGGCATGGCAAACCAGACCTGGAGCATCCCCCAGTCCCTCACGAATCAGAACTTCTCCCTCAACTGGAACATCACCCCCTACAACGGTCCGGGGACCTACACGGACGCGACCGACTTCCAGGACTCGGTCGACCTCAACGCCCCCTACCAGGGGACGGACGACCAATTTGACCAGGTGTCGGGAACCACCCTCTCGATCACGGTGAACAGCAACGGGTCGGGTTCGGCCACCTTCTCCAACCTCCAGGACGGGGATCAGCTGCCGGCCACCGGCAGCGAGACCTGGACCTGCAGCTGAGCCTCCGGCTGCCCCAGCGCAGCTGACGCGCGAGGCGTCCCGCCGCCGCGGGACGCCTCGCGTGCAGTCTGTGTGTCACCTCGCCCTCCAACCAGCCCGGCGAAGCTCGTTCGCATGATGCCGGGACGGCCGTCGAACCCAATGTCTACCAATGAAGTGCGGGTGCCGGCCCTGCGGTCACAATGTGCGGCATGCGCGTCTCCGTGAAGGCCGACTACGCCGTCCGGGCGGCGATCGAGCTGGCGGCCCACGGGCCGGGCACGGTCAGCGCTGAGCACATCGGCGAATTCCAGAACATCCCGCTCAAATTCCTCCAGAACATCCTTGCCGAGCTCAAAGAGGAGGGGCTGGTCATCAGCCACCGGGGGGTGGGGGGCGGATTTGAGCTGGCGCGGGATCCCGGCACCATCACCCTGGGCGACGTCATCCGGGTCATCGACGGGCCACTGGCCCGGGTGGGCGACTACCGGCCGGACCAGCTCGCCTACACCGGGCACACGGAGGCGCTCCGCGACGTGTGGGTGGCGGTCAGGTCCTACATCCGGGACGTGCTCGACGAGGTCAGCCTGGCCCAGGTGGTCCGCGGCGACCTTCCGCCGGTCGTGACCAGCCAGACGGCGCTGCGCGACGCCTGGGTACCGCGGATCAAGATCGACCCCCACCAGTCGCCCCACCTGGGGGTCCCGGGCCACGGCGGCCGTCACGGTGCGAGCGGTGCCGCACATGCCGGTCCGGAGCTCTCCCGGGCCCCGCTCGCCGCCACCGCCGTGCCGCCCACCGCCTGCCAGCCAGGCGGCTCCACGTCCGCTGCCGAGAGGGCCCCCACGCCCCCGAGGTGACCCGCGGAGGCGCCGCTCCCGGCCGTCCCCATCCGGCGCCGCGTCCATGACGAAACCCGCCAGCGAGCGGGCTTCTGTTACCGTCAATGGCAGTCGACCACGTCGACGGCATCTTGGCGAACCCTCTCCCCCGCTTCCGGCGGGGTCCTCAAGAACGCTTCCCACCCCCGAGAGGGGCCAGCGCGGTCCAGCCGCCACTGCACGGCCAGGCTGGTGTGCGCCCGGAGAACCCATGACATCGTTTGCAGAACTCGGAGTGCGTGCGCGCACCCTCGAATCGCTCACCCGGCAGGGCATCGACGCCCCCAACGAGGTGCAGCGCGAGGCACTTCCNNTCCTCTACGGGGGCGTCGGCTATGGGGCGCAGTACCAGGCGCTGGCCGGCGGTCCCGACATCGTGGTCGGATGCCCCGGGCGGATCCTTGATCTCGTGGGGCAGGGCCGGGTCAACTTCTCCGCGGTCGAGTACCTGGTGCTGGACGAGGCGGATGAGATGCTCGACGCCGGCTTCGCCCGCGAAGTGGAGCGGATCATGAGCCTCTGCCTGGCCGGAGCCGCGCGCCAGACCGTGCTCGCCTCGGCAACCATGCCCGACTGGGTGCAGCGGATGATCGACCGCCACCTCCGTCAGCCACAGCGGGTTCAGGTCGCCGCCGACGTCGAGCCCACCCTCGAGCACGGCGTGCTCCACGTCAACGACGAGCAGCGCATGGACTCCCTGGTGACGCTTCTCAAGCTCCAGCCTGCCGGCTCGGGGACGATCGTCTTCACCCGTACCAAGCACGGCGCCAAGAAGCTCGCCCGCAAGCTGGAGACCCTCCAGCTGCGCGTGGCCGAGCTCCAGGGCAACCTCTCCCAGAACGCCCGGGAGCGCTCCATCGGCAGCTTCCGCGACGGCGACGTGGACGTCCTGGTGGCGACCAACGTGGCCGCCCGCGGCCTCGACGTCCCCCACGTCGGCCTGGTCGTCAACTACGAGCTGCCCGAGACCGCGCAGTGGCTGACCCACCGGATCGGCCGCACCGCGCGCAACGGCGCCGCGGGCCGGGCCATCACCCTGCTCTCGACCGCCGACGCCGAGCAGTGGCACAAGCTGCAGCGCGGAGGCGCTCCCCGCCTGCCACGTCTCCACGCCGAACCACTCCTCGCCCGCGGCGAATGGCTGTACCTCGCCGAAAGCGAGAACCCGGAGCCGGCATTCCGTCCGGCCCAGCCGGTCCGGACGGGCCTCCCGCGCCGCCCCGTCGGGTCGTTTCGGCGCCGGCGCCCGGCTCCCCGTCGCACCGCCGCCTGAGCATCTACTCACCGATCCAGGTCTGAGGCGCCTCGCCCTGGCAGCGGGTCTCGGCGGGTAGGATCAATTGATTCAGCCTCGGCTCACGCCCATCGGGGGAAGCCAGATGTCCGATCCAGAGTCCGGGAAGGGGGGAGCCCGTGCGGTCGGCCCTCCCTGGCGGCACGCCCACGGGGGCCGCTTCGAGCAGTCGGTGATCAAGAGCGCAGCCCTGCGGAACAATCCGCTGGGTGACCCCTGGGTGCGCCCCATCGAGGTCTACCTGCCCCCCGGCTACGACGACCACCCCGAGAAGCGTTACCCCTCCGTGTACATGATCCAGGGGTACACGGGCCAGCTCGACATGTGGCATGGGCGGAGCGCCTTCCGTCCCAACTTCCCCGAGCTCTGCGACGCCCTCTTCAGCGGCGACGACGCCCCGCCCCCCGTGGTGGTGGTGTTCGTCGACTGCTGGACCTCCGTGGGAGGCAGCCAGTTCCTGGACTCGCCGGCGACCGGCATGTACCACACCCACCTCTGCGAGGAGGTGGTGCCCTGGGTGGACGGCCAGTACCGGACCCTCGCCGCCGCCGCCCACCGCGGGATCGCGGGCAAGTCGAGCGGTGGGTACGGCGCCATGGTCACCTGCATGCTCCGGCCCGACCTCTTCGGGGGGATGGCCGACCACGCCGGCGATGCCGTCTTCGAGAACTGCTACCTGCCCGACTTCCGGAAGTGCGCCCGGGTGCTCCGCGACCGCTACGAGGGCAGCTACGACCGCTTCTGGGCGGACTTCCGCTCCCGGCCGGCGATGAGCCGGGACGGCGACGGCGAGCTGGCCAACGCCTGGGCGATGGCCGCCGCCTACTCCGCCGACTCCGACGGCACCGTCCGGCTTCCCTTCGACACTGCCACCGGCATGCTGATCCCCGAGGTGTGGGAGCAGTGGCTGCAGTGGGACCCGGTGCGCATGGCCCCCCGGTACGCCGACGCGCTCCGCTCGCTCCGCGCCATCTACATCGAAGGCGGCCGGAGCGACGAGTGGTACCTCGACCTCGGGGGCGAGGCCTTCCGGCGGGCTCTGGAGCAGATCGGGGTGACCGACGTCCGGTTTGAGCTCTTCGAGGGAGGCCACATGTCGATCGAGTACCGGTACCCGATCGCCCTGCGCTACCTCGCGGAGCGTCTGTCGCCCGCCGTCCGCTGAGCCGGGCGTCAGCTCGCCTTGTACCCGAAGCGGCGGAGCATCTCCTTGCGCTCGGCGATCTCGACCTCGCCCTCGATGCCGCGGCTGCGCACGCCGTCGACCACCCCGAGGATGGCCCGGCCATGGTCGGTCTCAGCGACGATGACCTCCACCGGGTTGGCGGTGGCGCAGTAGATGCCGCAGACCTCCTGGACCGCCCGCACCGCCGGGAGCACGTTGATCGGAAAGGCGTTGCCGAGCAGGATCAGGAAGGCGTGGCCCGTGCCCAGCCTCAGCATGGTGCCCCGGGCCAGGTCCGTGAGCTCGTCGTCGGTGCCGCTCCAGCGGACCAGGGCCGGCCCGGAGGCCTCACAGAAGGCGAGCCCGAACTTGATCCCGGGCACGGCTCCCACCAGCGCCTCGTGGAGATCCTCCACCGTCTTGATGAAGTGGCTCTGGCCGAGGATGAGGTTGACGTCCTCCGGCTTGTGGATGGCGACCGAGGTGATCTCCATGAGCGACTCCTGACATCGCGGCGGGACGGCCCNNCGGGGGAGTGGAGTGGTTGCCGCCCGGCAGAACCGCCCCGTATCCGTCCTCGCACCTCGCCCGTTCCCATGAACAGAGTGCTCGAGACCCCGCCGATGGAGCCGGTCGACCGGCCCCAGCCCGATCCGGCTGCGACGGCGGCCGTCAATCCCGAGGGCGCCACCCCTGCGCCCGAGATACCCCCGCGCCCATCGCCGGCGCCCGGCCGGCCGCGGTCGCCTCGGTGGCGGCACCTGCTCCGCGCCGGGCTGGCGCTCCTCCTCATCCCCGGGACGGTCCTGGCGGGAGCCGCACTGGCCACTCCGCCGGTCGCCGGGGCCCCGGCGCTGGTCGCGGCCATCGACCGCGAGCACGGATCCGTGCCGGTCCCGGCGGAGCCCTCCTGGCGCGTGTCCGAGGCCATCGTGGCGGCCGAGGACGGCACCTTCTACAGCAACGACGGGATCGACGTGGCCGGAGCCGGCCGGGCGCTCTGGGGATGGTTCGCCAGGGTGGACGAGGGGGGCAGCACCATCACCGAGCAGCTCGCCAAGGTCCTCTACACCGGCGGCCGGACCGGGATCACCGACCGGGTCGCGCAGGTCGCGCTCGCCCTCAAGCTGGACGGCCACTACACCAAGCCGGCCATCCTCAGCATGTACCTGAGCGCCATCTACTTCGGCAACGGCTACTACGGGGTGCTCGCCGCCAGCCAGGGGTACTTCGGCCTCCCCCCGGATCAGCTGAGCTGGGCACAGGCGTCGCTGCTCGCCGGGCTCCCCCAGGCACCGACCCTGCTCGACCCCCTCCAGCACCTGGCGCTCGCCGGGCAACGGCAGTCCTACGTCCTCGACCGCCTGGTCGCGACCGGGGTGCTCACCCGGGCCCAGGCGGCGGCGGCCGCCGCGGCGCCCCTCGACCTCCGCTGAGCGCAACCGCCGGTCGCCCGCGCTCGGCTCGCTCCCCCCGGGACGGGTCTGGGGGGCGCAGCTCGGACGGCCACGCCGAGTGGCAGAGCGGGGCGGTCAGCCAGTGCATAGAATTCGCAACGTCCCCATAGTCCGGCTGCCACCCCGAAGGAGACCCCGCATGAGCGTGTTCCGGCGCTTCAGCAACATCGTCCAGCAGAAGTCCAACGCCGCTCTGGACAAGATGGAGGACCCCTCCCAGGCGATCGACCTCTCGTACCAGCAGCTCCTGGAGCAGCAGCAGAAGCTCCGGACCGCCCTGGTCGAGGCCTCCACCGGGGAGAAAAGGGTCGAGAACCAGGCCAAGACGATGGACACCCGGATCGCTTCCTTGAACGCCGCCGCCCAGCAAGCGGTCACCGCGGGCAAGGACGACCTGGCCACCCAGGCGCTGACCCAGGCCGAGGTGCTCACCCAGCAGCGCCAGGCCCTCGACCCCCAGATCGCCACCCTCAAGGCCCAGGTCGAGAAGCTGCAGCTGGCCGTGCAGAAGTACCAGGCCAAGGTCCAGGCTTTCGCGACCCAGCGGGAGTCGCTCAAGGCCTCGTACGAGGCCTCCAAGGCGACCAGCACGGCCGGGGACACCCTGGCCGGAATCGGCGAGCACACGAGCGACGCGGCGATGATGATGCAGCGCGCCCAGGACAAGATCGCCCGCACCCAGGCGCACGCCGACGCCGTCGACGCCCTGCTGGACAGCGGCACCCTGGACAGCCCGCTGCTCACCGGTGGCACCTCCACCCTCGAGGATCAGATCAGCGCGACCGTCGTGGACAGCAGCGTGCAGGCGAAGCTGGCCGCGATGAAGCAGCAGGCGGCGCTGCCCGCGCCGGCCGTGGCGGCCCCCGTGGCGATCAGCGCGCAGGGGATCGTGGTCCGCATCCACGGCGATGACCAGTACCGGTTGGAGGCGTCGCTGCAGTCCGACCTGGACATGTACGACCACCGCCTGGTCGCCGCGGTCGAGGCCAACGACGACGACGCGTACCACTCGGTCCTCCGGGACGTCACCGCGTTCGTCAAGGAGAAGGGCGTGGTCCTCGGAGGCGCGGATGTCACCAAGAGCGACATCATCCTGCCGAGCGACGACATGCCCCTCGACGAGGTGGCCGGTATCCTCCATCCCGCCGCCGGCTCGGCCGCGTAACGCCCATGAGCGGAGCCGCGGCCGCGGCACCGGAGCCACTGGTCTTGGTGGTACCCAACTTCAGCGAGGGTCGCCGTGCCGAGGTGATGGACGCCATCGTGGCAGCGATGACGTCCGTCCCCGGCATCACGCTGCTCAACCGCCAGTCGGACCCCGACCACAACCGGCTGGACACCACCCTGATCGGCTCGCCGGAGGCCGCCCGTGCCGCGGCCATGGCGGGAGCCGCCAAGGCCGTCGAGCTGATCGACATGGAGCAGCAGCACGGCAGCCATCCCCGGATGGGGGCGGTCGACGTGATCCCCTTCATCCCCATCCGGGGGGTGACGATGGACAGCTGCGTGGAGCTGGCCCGAAGCTTTGCCCGCGAGCTCGCCGAGACCCTCTCGCTCCCTGTCTACCTGTACGAGCGCGCCGCCGCGACCCCGGACCGGGCCAGCCTGGCCGACGTCCGCCGCGGCGAGTACGAGGGCCTCCGGGCAGATGTGGCCGAGGGAAGGCGGCTGCCGGATATGGGCCCCCACCAGCTCGGCAAGGCGGGAGCCACCGCGGTGGGGGCGCGGCCACCGCTCGTCGCCTTCAACGTCTACCTGAGTGGCAGCGACGAGCGCGCCGCCAAGGAGGTGGCCAGGCGGGTGCGGGAGCGATCCGGCGGCCTGGTGCACGTCCGCGCCATCGGCTTCGCGGTGCCCGAGCGCGCCTGCGTCCAGGTTTCGATGAACCTGCTCGACCCGCTGGCCACCCCGCCGTACCGGGCCCTCGAACTGGTCCGGCTGGAGGCCGCCCGCTTCGGCATGCAGGTGCTGGACACCGAGATCGTCGGCCTCATCCCCCAAGCGGCGCTCGCGGAGTCCGCCGCCCACTACCTGCAGCTGCGCGGCTTCAAGCCCGACGCCCAGGTGATCGAGACGCTGGTGGCCGGCCACGGGAGCGCCGCCCCGGCCGCCGGGACAGATGCGGCAGCGCCCGGAGGCGGCGATGCCTCCTCCTCGCCTCCGGGCAGCGGCATCGGGACGATGACGGTGGATGGCTTCCTGGACGCCCTCGCCTCGGAGCGGCCGACCCCCGGCGGGGGTGCGGCGGCGGCCTTGAGCGGTGCCGCGGGCGCGGCGCTGCTCGCCATGGTGGCGCGGCTCAGCAGCGGACGGAAGGGTTATGAAACCCTCGAGGGCCGCATGGCCGAGGTGGCTGCCCTGGCCGACGCGGAACGTGCCGCCCTGACCGCTCTCGCCAGCCGGGACGCGGCCGCCTTCGACGCCGTGATGGCGGCGTACCGCCAGCCCCACCGAACGGACGGGGAGCGGGTGGCCCGCACCGCGGCGGTGCAGTCGGCGCTGACCGGGGCGGCGGAGGTGCCGCTGGAGGTGGCCCGCCGCGCGGCGGCCCTCCTGCCGGCGGCGCGGGAGCTGGTCGAGACGGGCAACGCCAATGCGACCTCCGACGCCTACTCGGCCGGCCAGCTGCTCCACACCGCGGTTGCCGGCGCCCTGGCCAACGTCAGCGTCAACCTCGCCGCGATGAGCGACTCGTCACGCGCCGACGTGCTGCGGAGCGATGTGCAGAGGGTGCGGAGGGGAGCCACGGTGCAAGTCGCCGCGGTGGAGGCGGCGTTCGCGTCGCGGCTCTCGAGCACGGCCTGACACGCCCCGCGGTCAGTCCCCGAACTCGCGCATCGGCAGCCGCAGGCCCTTCTCCGCCGCCACTCGCTCGGCCTCCGGGTAGCCGGCGTCGGCGTGGCGTACCACCCCGCTGCCGGGGTCGTTGGTGAGCACCCGCTCGAGCTTCTGAGCCGCCAGAGCAGACCCATCCGCAACCGTCACCTGGCCGGCGTGAATCGAGCGCCCGATGCCGACTCCACCGCCGTGGTGGATCGACACCCAGGACGCTCCCGACGCGGTGTTGAGCAGGGCGTTGAGGAGCGGCCAGTCGGCGATGGCGTCGGACCCGTCGCGCATCCCCTCCGTCTCGCGGTACGGCGATGCCACCGAGCCGGTGTCGAGGTGATCCCTGCCGATGACGATCGGCGCCTTGAGGTCGCCGCGCGCCACCATCTCGTTGAACCGGAGGCCGAGACGGTCGCGCTCCCCGTAGCCGAGCCAGCAGATACGGGCGGGCAGGCCCTGGAACTTGACCTTCTCGCCGGCCATCCGGATCCAGCGCGCCAGAGGCTCGTTGTCCGGGAACTCGTCGAGCACGGCCCGGTCGGTGGCCGCGATATCGGCCGGATCGCCCGAGACCGCGACCCACCGGAAAGGGCCCTTGCCCGCGCAGAAGAGCGGGCGGACGTAGGCGGGGACGAAGCCGGGGAAGTCGAAGGCGCGCGCGCAGCCTCCGAGCTTTGCCTCGGCGCGGATGGAGTTGCCGTAGTCGAAGACCTCGGCACCGCGGTCGAGGAAGCCGATCATGGCGTCCACGTGAGCGGCCATCGAGTCGCGGGCGCGGGCGGTGAGGGCTACCGGGTCGGCGAGGCGCAGCTCCGCCATCTCCTCCACGGTGGCGCCGCGGGGAACGTACATGAGGGGGTCGTGCGCCGATGTCTGGTCGGTGACCACATCGATCTCGGCCCCGCTCGCGAGCAGCTCCGGCACCACGTCCGCCGCGTTGCCGAGGACCGCGATGGAGAGCGGCGTGCGGCTCCGCTTGGCCTCCAGCGCCCGGTCCAGGGCGTCGTCCACCGAGTCGGCGACGACGTCGAGATAGCCGGTCTCCAGGCGGCGCTGGATGCGCGAGGGGTCGACCTCGACGCAGATCGCCACCCCCTCGTTCATGGTCACCGCCATCGGCTGGGCGCCGCCCATGCCGCCGAGCCCGGCGGTGAGAGTGATGGTGCCGGCCAGCGTCCCCCCGAAGCGCTTGGCGGCGATCGCCGCAAAGGTTTCGTAGGTACCCTGGAGGATGCCCTGGGTCCCGATGTAGATCCACGACCCCGCGGTCATCTGGCCGTACATGGTCAGTCCGAGCGCGTCCAGCCGTCGAAACTCGGGCCAGTTGGCCCATTCCGGCACCAGGTTCGCGTTGGCGATCAGCACCCGCGGCGCCCACTCGTGGGTGCGGAAGATGCCGACCGGCTTGCCCGACTGCACCAGCAGGGTCTCGTCGTTCCCGAGGTCGCGGAGGCTGGCCACGATGGCGTCGAACGCCGCCCAGCTGCGGGCCGCCTTGCCCCCGCCGCCGTAGACGATCAGCTCGTCGGGATGCTCGGCGATCTCCGGGTCGACGTTGTTCATCAGCATCCGCATGGCGGCCTCCTGCGGCCACGCCTTGCAGGTGAGGGTTGTGCCGCGCGGAGCGTGCACCACGCGCGGACCGTGCACGGTGCCGGTCATCAGGAGGTCCTCTATCTCCCGGTCAGCCCTCGGCGGCGCCCCCGGGGGCGGGCACCGAGTCGTCGACCGGCACCACCTCATCGTCGAGGCTCACCGCCAGCTCGGGGGCGATCCTCCGGTGCTCAGAGGCCACCAGCTTGACCGAGGTCCCGATGGCCAGGAACTCGATGACATGACTTCCCCACATGTGCGACTTCTGCTCGATCCGCATGGCCACGATGCCGTGAGCGCGCACCCGCTGCGCCTCCTGCTGCATCCGGGTCATGGCCAGCTCGCGCGCCTCGTACAGTGCGGAGGTGTAGTTGCCGAGCTCGACGTTCTGGCTCTGCTGGCCGACCCAGGCACCGAGCCGCTGGTGGGCGACGTGGTAGACGCAGGCCCCGAAAGCGAGTCCGATCGGCTGGTAGCCGGCCCGGATCAGCAGGTACAGGTCCTGCCCGGAGAGGTCGCTCACCCAGACCCCACTTGACTTCACGGTGGGGTTGGCGACCGCCGTGCCCATGGCCACGAACTCGGCGAGGGGGTGGCCGCCCTGGTGGACCTGGACCTCGAGCTTGAGACCGACGACGCCCTGACCACCGACCTGCTGGGCGTGCCGTTCCATGGCGGTGAGCGCCTCGGTGCGAGCCTGATACATCGCCTGGGTCAGGTCGCTCATCTCCTGGTTGGTGGTCCAGTTGGCGTACTGGATGCCGATGTGATAGACGGCGCTGCCGACCACCAGCCCGCGCGGCTCGTAGCCGATCTCCTTGAGCAGCACCGCCTCGTCGACCGAGAGATCGCTGCTGAAGGCACGACCCTGGTGGCGCTCTCCGCCCTTCCCGGCCAGGCAGGCGAGAGCAGCGTCGGCGCGAGGGTGGGGCATGACCGACATCAGCGCAGCCTCATGATCGGAAGCGGGGGCTCGTCGAGTGGCTCCTTGGCATAGCGCCGCACCGCGGTGCCGAGCAGGAAGAGCTCGACCAGCATCGACTCACCGCCCAGCTCATAGGTGGAGAGATCGGTCTCGACGCCGACGGCGCCGTCGGCGTCGACGGTCGCGACCTCGGCCTCGAGGTGGTTGATGCCGAGCATCCGGGCCTCCTCGATGCCGTCGCTGATCTGCTGGATGCGCGTGTTCGACCACGAGCGCAGCGCCCACTCGGTGCCGCAGCCGGGGTCGATCTCCAGCGCCCCGATGCCCATCACCAGCGCGACCGGGACGTAGCCTCCGTGGAGCAGCTTGCTGAAGGCGACACCGTCCAGGTGGGACATGAACGGGGAGCGGAGCTGCGGACCGCCGCGGCGGCGCACGGCCGTGCCGATGCAGGTGAACTCCAGCGAGTTGCCGACGCCCTCCAGGTGGCGCCGGAGGATGCGCACCCCGACCACCCCGTGAGCGCCCAGGCCGTGTGCCTCCTCGAGGATCCGGCGCAGCGCGGCGTTGCGGGTTTCGGTGATGCCCGCCTCGTAGT
>PLAX01000193.1 GCA_003135255.1 Candidatus Dormiibacterota bacterium
GGACCCTGGCGGTTGAGTTGGGTCGGGTCGTGGAGTGCGTAGAACCTCTCCACCAGACGTTGATAGCTGATCTGCTCAGGATCGAACTCGACCTCCACCGCCTCGGCATGGCCGGTCCGGTGACCGCAAACCTCTTGGTAGGTGGGTTCGTCGGTATGGCCGCCGACGTATCCGACGGAGGTGTCGGCGACACCGGGGAGTCTGCGGAAAGCGTCTTCGACGCCCCAGAAACAGCCGGCTGCAAAGGTTGCATTGGCCATGATGTGCGTCCTCTCCAAGACCGAATGGCGGTTACTGCCCCGAGGTCGTGGCGGGCGAATCGGCGCGGTGCTTCAGGTCAAGAGACGGGGAGTTGATGCAGTACCGCGGCATGCCATCGGGACCGTCGGGAAACACGTGCCCAAGGTGACCACCGCACGCCCAGCACACAACCTCGGTACGGTGCATGAAGAAGCCGTTGTCCTCGTGGAGCGCCACGGCGTCCGCGACCGCAGGCTCGGTGAAGCTCGGCCATCCCGTGCCGAAATCGAATTTGGCATCGGAGTCGAAGAGCAGCGCACCGCACCCCGCACAGTGATACGAGCCATCGTCGTGCACGTTCCAGTACTGGCCGGTGAACGCGCGCTCTGTCCCCCTCTCGCGAAGGATGTGGAACTGCTCAGGCGTCAGTTGCTAGTGCCAGTCCTTCTCGGAGCGCTGTGGGGTGACGCTGGTGGTCGGATCGATACTCATGATTGGTCTCCAAGTGCTCAGGCGCGGGGCTGGTTCTAGCTACTTCGCCCCGAAAAGGCCGGCGACGAATCCGTAAGCGGGCGCAATCTGGCTCATGCAAGGTGAGTGACCGGACCTTTCCCCGAATTCAGGTCCAGCCTCTCAGCTGAGCGCCACCATTCGGTCCGGGTTGTGGGCCAGGACCCCAAATCCCACCCAGATCCCGGCCCCTGGGCGTCCCTTGAGCCGGCTGCGGCGGAGCCCGTACTCCCGCTTGAGGCAGCTGATCCGCCCCTCGCTTCCGGCCCGCCAGCGGTAGCGTCGTCGCCAGTTCCGGGTTCGTTCGACGGGGTCAGCCCGGCCCTTGCGCGGGATCACCTTGTCGGTGATGCCGCGGGCCGTGAGCGCCCGATCACCGACGATGTCCCCGTAGCCGCGGTCGGCGGCCACCGAGCGGATCTTCATGCCCACCGCCTGGGCGGCGGCGACCGCCGTCTCCAGGGTCTGGTCATCGCTGGGGTTGCCCTTGTACACCTGAGCAACCACGAAGCCCTCGGGGGTGTCCGCGATCGACACCTTGTAGCCGAACTCGGTCATCTTCTGCGGCTTGCCGCGGCGGATGGGGCGAGCGTCGGTGTCACTGAGGGAGACCACGCGATCGGGAATGACCCGTTCACCCCCGAGGCGTGTGGTGGTCTGGGCCACGACGCGTTCTGCAATGGCGAGGGTCGCGATCAGCTCCCGGACCAGATGGCCACCGGGTCCGGGCTTGGACCGCAGGCCCCGGCTGGCGTTGCGGACCACATCCGCCGCCTGACGCAGGGTGGCCCGTCCCAGGTCACGGAGCTCTCGGGTGCACTGCTCCATGGCATCCCGTGAGCCCCGGCCCGAGAGGACGTGGGACACCCGGCGCACCACCTTGGCGGCCCGCCGGCGCCGATCCCGGAAGCGGGTCCGGGTGGCCATCCCGGCGGCCTTGATCTTGCCCACCAGACGGCCGATCCGGCTGATGGCATGAGCGCATAGCCCGGAATCGGTGGGATAGCGTACGTCGGCCTCCATCGCCGTGGTGTCGACCCGAAGGCGCCGGCTGCGCAGCATCTTCTTGGCCACCGCCTTCTCCACCAGGGCCCGGTTGAGGGCCTCGATCACCTCCTCGCCGCAGCGGCGAGTGAGCTTCATCAGGGTGGTGGCATGGGGAACCGCCCCGTCCAGGGGGATCCGGCAGAAGCGTCGCCAGGAGAGCGAGTCGGCGACCTCCTGGACCAGGGTCTCATAGCCTAGCTGGTAGCGGTGCTTCAGGTACATGAGCCGCAGGTAGGTCTCCATCGGGGTCGTGGGTCGGCCGATCGAGCAGGCCAGGCGGGCGGTGAAGGGAGCCAGGAAGACCTCATCGTCGAGCAGGGCATCGATGGCCTGGAGCTCGACCGACAGTAGCCGCAGCCCCGGCGCCAGCAGCACCTCCCACAGATCCATCTGGCCGTTGCGCAGTCGAAGCATGGACGTGGCCCTCGTGACCGCCGGTCGCTCTCCGAATTCTACTATGTATTAGTCATATATGACACTATTTATGCTTTAGGACGTTCGACCATCCAGAAATGGACGCCACAGCCTCATCCGAGTTCAGACTCCGCCGGGTTTTTCGGGGCGAAGTAGCTAGTCTCCGGATCCGGCCCCGCAGCCCTCTGTGGCAGCTGTTCGCCAATCAGGACCCGGACGCGCTGCCCACCGTCGTGCGCCACGCCGACGCCCTCGCCGAGCACAACAGCGACGCCGAGTTCGACTTCGGGCTCGAAGCGCTCCTCGACGGGACCGGCAGACCGGCGCTTGCCGACGACGCGGGGGTGAGGGGGAAGGCGAGGGCTTGAGGCCCTCCCCACGCGCTGGGGCAAGCAAGCCAGCAGTCTTGACGTGTAGACGTCAAGCCGTCAAAATGGCGGCCATGGCGATGGCTCGGCGCAAGACCACCGTGTATCTCGATGAGGACATCGTCCGCGCCTCAAGGGTGCTCGCGGCCCGCACCGGTCAGCACGAGTACGAGATCGTGAACGCCGCCCTGCGCAGCTTCCTTGGCCTGGCCGCGGTCGAACGAGTCTGGGCACGGAGCCCGCTCACGGACGAGCAGGCCGCGGCCCTCGCCTACAGTGAGCTGCGGGCGATGCGTCGGGAGGCTGGCGGCGGCACC
>PLAX01000018.1 GCA_003135255.1 Candidatus Dormiibacterota bacterium
CCACGTCGGCGACCAGCACGGAGAACTGGACGGTCACCACCTCGTCGGCGGATGTCAGGTTCGGGTACGGGGTGGGAAACGTGAGGGTGACCGTGTTCGTCCCCGAGGCGTAGGCGTAACTGAAGCTCTCAGACGACGACCCCTCGTTGAACGAGGTCTGGTCGGGCAGGGTCACCACGCCGCTGCCGGCGACGTACGTCTGCTGCGCGCCCAGCGGGTCGGCCAGTGATGCCGCGTAGAACGTGGTGTTGTGGGGCACCGTCACGGCAACTGTGTAGGTGATCGTCTCCCCGATGGTGGCTTCGGCATTGTTGTTGTACGGAGTGGTGATGGAGGTCACCGCACTCTTTGTCACCGTGGCGCCGGCGGTGATGACGTCGGCGCTGTCATCGGCACGGGTCGCGTTCTCCTCTACGGAGGTGACGCTGGAGTCGATGTTGTGCTGTGGGTAGTACAGGTTGTTGGATTGGCCGGAATCGTTGTGCTCGCCCACGAAGGTGCGCACCCCGGCGCTGTTGGCGAAGGTCTCGCCCGCGCCCGCGTCGGGCCGGATCTCCATGGTGAAGGTGAGCTGCGTCGACCTCCCCGCGCCCAGGTGGGCGATCGCCGTCCCTGGCCACTCGATGATCCCGGAGGCGCAGCTGCCGGATGAGGGCGAGATAACGCTGACCTCGCCGCAGTTCTCCTGCGCGGGCAGCACGTCCCACACCTCGACGTCGTAGGCGTCGACGATGCCCGTGTCCTTGACGGTCAGCGTGTAGCCGACGAGGTCGGTGCCGCGGACGGTGGCGTTCTTCGGCTGGGGAGCCGGGTTGCCGCCGATCGTCGTCACCGCCTTGGTGAGGGTGACGATGGGTGCCGCCAGCTGGTAGGTCACCAGGTCCCGGACCGTGAAGGTGGTGCCCTGGGTGTTGGAGGTCACCAGCTTGGCCAGGTCCTGGGTGAGGTTGAAGGTGTTCCCCACGGTCGGGTCGGCGGTGGCGATCACCGAGAACTGGACCTCGAATTCGGTCCCCGGAGCCTCGTAGAGGTTGCCGTCCGGCGATGCCAGCGGGCTTCCCATGGTCCAGGTCAGCTCCCCCGACGCTGCGCTCAGGGTGACGCCGCTGGCCGTGCCGGTCACCGTCGCCGACCCGGCTTGGTAGGTGGTGTTGGGGGGGATGAAGTCGTTGACGGTCGGGTTCTTGAAGTCCGTCCCCGCCGGATAGTTGACGTTGATCTGGAAGCAGATCAGGTCGCCCTTCTGGTAGGTGGGCGGGTAGCCGCTGGATCCGGCCGTCAGATAGGTCGCCGTGGCGCAGTTCAGGGTGTCCCCGGCGGGGACGTTCTGCGACACGGACACCGTGATCGTGGGCCCAGCCGCCGCCTGGGAGGCGGTGGCCGTGGCGGTCACGTCGTCGACGGTGAGCGGGGCGTCGTGGGAGATGGGGGTGCCGGATCCCGCGCAGTTGGGGTCGCCCTCGCCGCAACGGACGGAGAGGTTGCCGGCGGCGATCTCGGTGTTGGTCAGGGTGTCGTTGCCCACCGTCGGCGTGGTGTCGACGTTATCGGCCTGGTAGGAGATGCGGTCGGCGGCGGGGAAGGTGATGGTGTCCGTGGTCGAGGGCGCCATGTGGCCGAGGCCCCACACCAGGGTGAAGGTGCCGTCGGGGTTCTCGATGGGAACCGACGTGTAGGCGGGCGAGGGCTCCGCCCCGGACACCGGCGCGCACTCGGACGCGGAGTGGGCGTCGTAGTTGGCGTCGCCCAGCGGGCACAGCCCCGAGGGCAGGGTGTCGGTGACGGTGGTGCCGCCCGAGTAGCGGTACTCGGAGGTGCTCACCGTGATGGTGTAGGTGACGTCATTGCCCTGCGAGAAGCTGCCGCTGGAGACCGTCTTGGTGGTCACGATGTCGCGAGCCACGACGGTGTCGTAGCCGGTCGCCTCGACGGGATTCGCGCCGCTGCCGAGGGTCCCCATGTAGGTGCCGCTGGCGGTCGCGTAGATCGGCAGCGAGGTCCCGTCGACGGTCTCCGCCCCGCTGTTGTTGTCCAGGTTGGCGGCCTGGCCGAGCGCCGTGGTGGGCGCTGATCCCGAGGTCCAGGTCATGGTGTTGGCGCGGATCGGGATGGCCGTGACGAACTCGAGGATCAGTTGCGCCGAGGGTGCCAGGTCAGTATCGGGGAAGGTCCACTCGACGTGGGTGTAGACGGCGGTGGGCAGCGGGCCCCCGCCATCTGGGTCGGTGTCGACCGTCGTGACCGTCGCCGGAGTAACGCAGTTGGAGGGTATCCCCAGCTCATGGGCGATGGACGGGCTACCGGGGTACTCGACGGTGGTGCCAGGGTTGGTCGCGGCGTCCGTCGTGTTGTCAGTCTGGCCGCAGAGCAGGTACTCCAACCCGGCCGGAAGCCAGGCGGCGACCGTGATCCCATCGGTGGCATGGACGTCGTTGTTGGTGACAGTGATGGTGGAGACGAACTGGTGGTCGTGGATGCCGCGGAGGTGGTCACCACCCGGGGTCTGGGTGATGGCGAGGGGCGAGAGCGTGGTGGTCCCGCTGGCCGTCGCCGAGCCCGTGAAGTTGCTCGGGGTCCCACCGGTGGAGAACTGGGGGACCTCCCGGGCATTCGTGTTGACGTAGGCGGAGGTGCTGTCCGTGTAGCTCTCGTTGGGGAGGAAATTGGGGGTGGGGTCGGCGTCGGTGGCCGCTGCCAGACTGAAGCCGAGGGTGTTGCTGGAGCCGGAGGAGAGATCCGAGACGTTGCTCCAGATCAGGGTGGTGTCGTGGGTCGCGGGCTCGTTGGCCAGGATCTGGGGATCGCCCACCGATGACGGGGTGGTCGACCCCGAGACGTAGCTGACGCCCGCGGGGAGCACGTCCTCATAGCTGAGGTTGTATCCCCAGCCCCCCCCGCCCGGATTGCTGGCGGTGAGGGAGACGGAAGCGTTGGTGCCGTAGAGGACGGTGGCAGGCGCGCTCTCGCTGAGGGTCAGGTTCGGTGTCCCCGAGGCGTCGACGCCGGGGGCGACCGTCCCGCCGACGACGGGGACGAGCGCCATCACGAGGCTGGCGATGGACAGCAGGGCACGATGGGCGCGGCCACGCGTCGCGCGCGGACGGCCCCCCTCGGGGCGACTCACGAGACGTGACGCTACGACGCCTCACCCCCACGCCCCGATCGCGCGCCGTGACGGCTTGCCGACGGTTTCGCAACCGGGAGGGGACGGGCCGCCCCGAGCCGGCCCGAGCCGCCGCCCGGCCCCGTCCCCTTCGTCGGCGGTGCCGACCGTCCGATGACGATCGTCGCCTCCAGCTCCTCGTCGGTGGCCACCCCGGCGGCGAGCCCCGAGGCGCGGAGTATGGCCACGGCGGGATCGGCCTGAGCCTCGCTCACCTCGGAGAGGAGGTATCCGCCCGGAGCCAGCCAGAGCGGTGCGTCCGCCGCCACCCGGCGCAGCACCTCGAGGCCGTCCGTGCCACCGTCCAGGGCGATGGCCGGCTCATGGAGCCGGGCCTCGCGGGGCAGGAGCCCGATCTCGCCGGTGGGAACGTAGGGCACGTTGGCGACCAGGACNNTCGATGTCCGCCGCATGCAGCTCGATCCCCGGCACCGCGGCGGCGACCGCCGCGCCGATGGCACCCGAGCCACAGCAGAGGTCGAGGACGACGGCGCCGGGAGGGGTGAGGGCGGCGGCCCGCTTGGCCAGGAACTCGGTGCGGTGGCGGGGCACGAAGACGCCCGGCTCGATCGCGATGCGCAGGCCGCAGAACTCCGCCCAGCCGATCACCTGCTCGAGCGGCAGCCCCTCGACCCGCCGCGCGACCATCGAGGCGAGGGCGGCCGGGGATGGCGCGGCCGCGATGAGGAGGCTGGCCTCCTCGTCGGCGAAGACGCATCCCGCGGCGCGGAGCCGCGCGGCGACGGCGGAGGGAGGGAGGGAGGGCGACGGACCGGGCACGCGAACACTCCAGGTGATGGGCCGGACGCCCGCCGGATCGGCCCGGCGCCCAGCGCCATCGTACGGCGCCTCCGGGCCGCCGCCCGGCAGGCACCGCGAACTGGCGCCGCCGAGCGCCCGCCGGGGGGCCTGCTATACTCCACCAAATATGAGGACAAATCCCCCCTGCCCACTCATGTGCTTCTCGCGCTGGGGCGAGATGGATTTTGTCCGCTACGTCGCCTGCGCCTGTATGTAGCCGCCCCGCGGCTCCCCTGAGCGTCAGCTCGGCACTTCCACAGACGTAGGCCCCCCTTCCGGATCCACACCCGGAGGGATCTTCCCGTAGCCGCGGGATCGCACCCCAATTCGGTTGAATTGACCCGCGCGGCTGCCTTCACCCAACGGCCGAGGCGGGTGCCCACCCTCTCATAAACAGGAACCCGCCGACATGAGCAGCGAAAGCACCCCAGGTACCCCCGCCTCTCATCCGGAGGCGCCCGCCGCCAAGCCCGCCCAGGGATTCGAGACCCTGCAGATCCACGCCGGGACCCGGCCGGATCCGACCACGTCGGCGAGGGCAGTCCCGATCTACCAGACCTCCAGCTACACGTTCCGGGACACGGCTCACGCCGCGGCCCTCTTCGGCCTCCAGGAGCTGGGGAACATCTACACGCGGATCATGAACCCCACCCAGGCCGTCTTCGAGGAGCGGATCGCGGCCCTGGAGGGCGGCGTGGCGGGGCTGGCCANNTCGTCTCGTCGGCGTCGCTGTACGGCGGCACCTACAACCTGTTCCATTACACGCTGCCCAAGCTGGGCATCGAGGTCAGCTTCGTCGAGGATGCCAACAACCTCGACGCGTGGAAGGCGGCGGTCCGACCCAACACCAAGGCCTTCTACGCCGAGACCATCGGCAACCCCAAGGGTGACGTGCTCGACTTCGAGGCGGTCGCCGCGGTGGCTCACTCGTTCCGCATCCCCCTAGTCATCGACAACACGGTGGCCACTCCCTACCTGGTCCAACCATTGCGTTTCGGGGCCGACATCGTGGTGCACTCGGCCACGAAGTTCATCGGTGGCCACGGCACCTCGATCGGGGGCGTCATCGTCGACGGTGGCCACTTCGACTACGAGGGGAGCGGGCGCTTCCCGGGCTTCACCGAGCCGGATCCGAGCTATCACGGCCTGATCTTCGGCCAGCTCCCCGAGGCGCTCTTCCCGGCCCGCTTCGTGCTCAAGGCACGCCTCCAGTACCTGCGCGACACGGGGCCAGCGATCGCGCCGCTGAACTCCTGGCTGTTTATCCAGGGCCTGGAGACCCTGAGCCTGCGCGTGGAGCGGCACGTGCAGAACGCCACCGCCGTGGCCACCTGGCTGGAGGCGCGGGACGACGTCGCCTGGGTCGCCTACCCCGGCCTGGCCTCGAGCCCGTGGCACGCCCTGCAGCAGAAATACCTTCCCCGTGGTGGTGGCGCCATCCTCGCCTTCGGCATCAAGGGTGGGATCGACGCCGGCCGGCGCTTCATCGAGGGCCTGGAGCTCTTCAGCCATCTCGCCAACGTCGGTGATGTGCACAGCCTGGCGATCCATCCCGCCTCCACCACACACTCGCAGCTCAACGAGGCGGAGCAGCTGACGACCGGCGTCACCCCGGACCTGGTGCGGCTCTCCGTCGGCACCGAGTCGATCGGGGACATCCTCGCCGACCTCGAGGCGGCCTTCCGGGCCGCGAGGGGGTGACCCGGTGAGCAACACCCGATGGCAGCCGGGGGACCCACCCGGACGGCGCCAGTTCATCCAGCTCTTCGACGCGGCCCCGCTCCAGCTGGAGTTGGGCCGCCGTCTGGGGCCGGTGACGGTCGCCTACGAGACGTGGGGCACCCCGGCACCTGACCGGTCCAATGCCATCCTGATCGAGCACGCGCTCACCGGGGATAGCCACGCCGCGGGGAAGGTGGCACCGGGCCACCCCACCCCCGGCTGGTGGGACACGTTGATCGGTCCGGGAAAGGCCATCGACACCGACCGCTGGTGGGTGGTCTGCCCCAACGTGTTGGGAGGCTGCCAGGGGACGACGGGCCCGAGCTCACTCGCCCCCGACGGCCCGCCCTGGGGTTCGCGCTTCCCCACCATCACGGTGCGCGATCAGGTCTCCGTGGAGGCAGCCCTCGCCGACGCCCTCGGGGTCCGGCGGTGGGCCGGCGTCCTGGGTGGGTCCATGGGAGGCATGCGCGCCCTGGAGTGGGCGGTGACCTACCCCGACCGGGTCGCACGGCTGATCCTGCTGGCGACGTCGGCCGCGGCGAGCGCCGAGCAGCTGGCTCTGACCGCGGTCCAGGCTCATGCGATCCGTTCCGACCCCGCCTTCCGGGGCGGCGACTACTACGGCACACCCGGGCCGGTTGCCGGTCTCGGGCTGGCCCGGCGCATCGGCCACATCACCTACCGGAGCGAGCCCGAGCTGCACCTGCGCTTCGGGCGGCGGCCGCAGGCCGGCGAGGAGCCACTCGGCACGGGCCGGTACGCCGTCGAGAGCTATCTGGATCATCACGCCGCCAAGCTGGTGCGACGCTTCGACGCCAACTCGTACCTGGTTCTCAGCCGTGCCATGGACCACCACGACGTGGGCCGGGGCCGGGGTGGCGTGGCCGCGGCACTCGCCCGGGTGCGGGCCCGCAGCACCGTGATCGCCG
>PLAX01000070.1 GCA_003135255.1 Candidatus Dormiibacterota bacterium
GCGACCGCGCCCGTCGAGACGGCCACCCCGCGTCCGCCGTCGAAGCGGAGGAATATGGACCAGCCGTTGCCGACGACGGCGAGGATGCCCACCCCCACCAGACCGGCGCCGGTGACGTTCCCGACGTAACGGGCGAGCAGCACCGGGAGCAATCCCTGGACGAACTGGAGCGGCCCGATCGCCGCCGCCAGGGCAAACCCGGCGTGGCGGTAGATGTTGGCGGTCCCGACATTGCCGGACCCATAGCCCCGGATGTCGAGGCCGAGCCGCCGCCAGCGGGTTGCCCAATACCCCAGGGGCAGGCTTCCGATCAGATAGGCGGCCGCGCAGAACGTGACCAGGGTCCAGCGCGCGTCCATCTTCCCTCCGCCGATCCCTCGGCCGTCCGACCCGAGGCGGTCCGCAGCCTCAGGCCACGGCTATCATCTTAGGCAGCAGCTTCCCGGTGGGGCATGGCCTCGGACCGATGTGACTGTGCGGTCGCGGGACCCCTCACGACCAACGCAGGGAGTGACGTGGATCAGTTTGCGCGCGGCCAGTGCGACTAGCGTCGCGGATGGGTCCGCGATAGCCGTGGAGATCCCTCCCACCGTGCGGGCACGCCCGGCCGGCGCCATCCTGGGGGCGGCGAGCGGGCCGTGCGCCCTGGTGACCGGCAGCGGCGCCCTGGTGCCACCCGAGCTGGCCGGCACGGTCGGTGTGGTCGATCTCCCGGTCCGGATCGGCGATCAGGAGATCGACGCCCGCAGTGCCGATGAGTTGCGCGAGTTCTACGCGCGGTTGCGCCACGGCGAGACCCCCGAGACGTCAGCCTCGCCTCCCGGGGAGTTCCTGGAGGCCTACCGCCGCTGCCGGTCCGAGCAGATCCTCTGCCTCACCATCCCGGCCAGATGGAGCGGCATGGACGACAGCGCGCGTCTGGCAGCCCGGATGCTCGCCGAGGAGGAGGGGCGGGAGCGGGTCACGGTGGTCGACACCGGAACGGCGGCCGCCGGGCTGGGACTGATCACCCGGGTCGCGGCCCGGCTCTGCATCGACGGGGCCGAGCTCCCCGAGGTGCTGCACCGGACCGAGCGCGCCATCCGCGAGGTGAGGATGTTCGGCGCCCTGGAGGCCCTCGAGTTCGTGGCTCGAAGCGGCCGGATCAACGCCCTTCTGGCGGGGATCTCGGACAGCCTCCACGTGCGCCCGGTCTTCCGGCTGAGCAACGGCCAGACCGGACGCGTGGCCCTCACCCGCACCCCGTCCGGGGTGCTCTCCGCTCTGGAGAAGACGGCGCGCGACCTCCCCGGCCGGCCCTGGATCCTGGTCTTCCACGCCGACGCCGAGGAGCTCGGCCGCGCCCTGGAGGCACGCCTCCGCGAGGTCTGCGACGTCGCCCGCTGCGAGATCATCGCCCTCGACCCGATCATCGGGACCCACACCGGTCCGGGGGCGGTCGGGTACGCCGCCCTGCCGCTGCTGGCGGACGAGATCGATGACGTCCGCGACAGCGGCGAGGGTGCAGAACCGGATCGGTGACGAACCGTCCGCGGCCCATCCCCCGGTCCGGGACTCGGACCACGATTTTCGGATGAGTCGCGCCCACCGCGTGCGCCTGATCATCCAGGCCGGGGTGACCATCGGCATCCTGGTCGCCCTGATCCTCATCCTCAATCCGGGCCAGCTCGGCCAGGACATCGCGCGCTTCCCGATCATCATGGTGCCCGCGGCGATCGGGCTCACCGCCTGCTTCTACCTCACCAAGGGGCTCCGCTACCACCAGCTGCTGCGCAGCGAGTCGGTGGCGGTCACGCCGCGCGACTCGGTGCTCTTCACGGTGGGCGGCGAGGCCTTTGGCCTGCTGCCGTTTGGTGAGCTCGCCCGGGCCGAGCTGGCCAGTGAGGCGACCGGTGCCCCGATCGGCACCACCATGGCCGCGGTCACCGTCCAGGAGCTGCTCTACACCACGGTGATCGTGGCGGTGGCCATCCCCGGCGCTCTCGCCTATGCCGCCGGCATCTCCGGGATCGCCGTCTCGCTCGCCGGGATCCTGGCGATCATCGGCATCCTCACCATCGACCCGGTCTTCAGCGCCGTCCTCCGGGTGGTCGGGCGTATCCCGTGGGCGCGGCGCGCCACCCGCCAGCTCGAGGTTCTCCACGAGCAGGTGGTCCGGCTCATGCGACGCCCCGAGACCTGGCTCTGGCTGATCCTCAGCGTGCTCGGCGCGCTCTTTGAGTTGACTCTCTTCTGGCTGATGGTGCGGGGAACGAGTGGCACGGCGATCCCCTGGGTGACCACCACCTTCATCTACGGCGCCGCATACCTTGCCGGCGCCGCGACCAGCCCCGGAGGCGGGGTGGGAGGCTTCGAAAGCACCGCCATCGCCCTGCTCCAAACCCAGGGGGTGCTCGGTCCGGCGGCGGTGGCCGCCGCCCTCCTCCAGCGCGCCGCCGACAAGGGCGTGATCACCCTCGCCGGCTTCGCCGCCTGGTTCTGGGTGCAGCGGCACATCCGGGTGCGCCGCGGTCTCCTGCTCGGCGATGGCGATTGCCCGCCGCGGGCGCTGCGGCCCGTCCTGACCCCCCTGTCCGTGCCGCCGGCTGCGATCGTGCGCGCACCCGAACCGATGCCCACGCCACCAGTGCCGGTGCGCACGCCGGTCCCCGTGACGGCGCCTCTGGCGGCACTCAAGCGCCCCGTGGTCGCCGCCCTCTCGGCGAGAACGGAGGCGCTCGTCGCGCAGCAGGCCAGCCGCGGGAGTACGCACTCGCCCTGAGGCCGGCCACCCCTCGTGCCGCGCGTGTTGATGCCGTCAAGCCCGGCGCGTGACCGCGTACCGGAGGAAGAGGTGGTCGCCCGACCGGCGCAGCGAGCGGAGGCCGAGCCGCGGTGCCTCCCCGGGGACAAACGCGGTGCCGGCGACCAGTCCAGGCCGGGGAGCCTGCCCGGAACGGCCCGCGAGCTGCGGGGCCACCGTGAGGAAGAGTTCGTCCACGCACCCGCCGGCGAGGAGCTGCCCGAAGAGCAGGGGGCCGCCCTCGCAGAGGATGGTGACGGCCGCAAGGTGGGTGCGCACCGCCTCGACGGCCGCGCCGGCGGAGATCTCGCCGGTCCGGCCCACCACCGCGACCGCAACCCGGGGGTGCATCCGGGGGAGGTGGGCTGCCCCATCCTCGGTGGTGATGACCAGGACGTCGCCCTCGGGATGGCGGAGCGCGGGGTGGGCGGCTGGCAGGGTGCCGCTCCCGCTCACCACGGCGAGCGGCGGTGGCCCGTCAGCGCCGGTGAGCCGCCGGCGATGGGCGGCCAGCTCCTCTGCCAGGTCCGGCATCGGGGTGCTCGGAGTCCACTGGTGGTGGAGGTCGTCGCGGAGGGTGCCCGCCCCGATCAGGACGCAGTCAGCGGCGCAGCGGAGCAGGGCCATCAGGAAGCGGTCGGCGGGGCTGTGAAGGCTGACCGCCATGGCGCCCTCCCCGCCGCCTTCGCCGAAGGCGGTGACCCCGTCAGCGGTGGCCACGAAGTTCGCGACCAGGCGAGGAGTGCCCAGCCGGACCCGGAGGGGCCCGCCGTACAGACGCAGGAGCGGGTCGTCGGGCGGCGGACCCTCCTCGTCGAGGGCGACCTCGAACCCGCCGGTCTCGGCGAAGCGGGTCAGGGCCTCGGCGGTCATCCCGGAGGGGCGGCGCGGGGCCGAAGGCGGCGGGTCTTCACGCAACTGGGATAATGGCCCACTCGGGCTGGTCCGCCGCGTGCCCGTCTTCCCCAGCCGACGTAGCTCAGTGGTAGAGCAGCGGTTTCGTAAACCGCTGGCCGGGAGTTCGAATCTCCCCGTCGGCTCCATCGGCTCCA
>PLAX01000177.1 GCA_003135255.1 Candidatus Dormiibacterota bacterium
CTGACCCCGCACCCGGCCGAGATGGCACGCCTGGCCGGCCTGAGCACGGCCGAGGTCCAGGCCGACCGGGCCGGGCTGGCCGCCAGGTTTGCCGCCGAGCACGGCGTGACCCTCGTCCTCAAGGGGGCGGAGACGGTGGTCGCCGCCCCGGACGGTCGCCTCCACGTCGACCGACACCAGACCGTGGCCCTTGCCACCGGCGGGACCGGCGACGTCCTGAGCGGTGTCTGCGGGGCCATGCTCGCCGCCGGCCTGGACGGCTTCGACGCCGGTGTGGCGGCGGTCACCATCCACGCGGAGGCCGGCTGCCTGGTCGAGGCGGAGCGGGGGAGGGCTGGCGCCCTGGCCGGTGACGTCGTCGAGATGCTTCCCACCGCTCAGGAGCGGCTCCGGCGCTCCCTGGAGAGTCGCGGGCGCGGATGAGCGCGTTTGCCGCCGGCCGGGAGCAGCACACGCGATGGGCGGAGGTCGACGCCGCCGCCATCCGGCACAACCTCGGGGTGATCCGCGAGGTGGTGGGGGGGGGCGTCGCGGTCATGGCCATGGTCAAGGCCGGCGGCTACGGTCACGGGGGCACCCTCGCTGCGGCCGCCGCCCTGGACGGCGGCGCCTCCTGGCTCGGTGTCTCCTCCGCGGAGGAGGCCCTCCGCCTCCGCGCCGAGGGCTTCGCCTGCCCCCTCCTCATCGTCGGCGCGGCCTCTCCCGCGCATCTCGCCGCGCTGGTCGCGGCCGGTGTCGACCTCGCGGTCTGGGACCCGGACCAGGTCGCCGCCGCCGCGGCGGTCGTCGCCGCCAAGCCGGCCCGCCTCCACCTCAAGGTCGATAGCGGCATGGGCCGGCTCGGCGCCCTCCCCGCCCAGCTTCCGGAGCTGATGGTCGCGATCGATCGGGCCGGTGCAAGGGTCGAGCCGGTGGCGGCATTCACCCACTTCGCCGACGCCGAGGACGACCCCGAGTACACCCTCGATCAGGACGCGGTGTTCCTCGAGGCAGCCGCCGCGCTGCGCCGGCGCTGGCCGGCCCTGCTCCTCCATGCCGCCAACAGCGCGGCCGCCCTCGGGCTCCCCGCGACCCGCCACGACCTGGTCCGCTGCGGCATCGCCATCTATGGCTACGCGCCGGCGGGAGCCGAGTGGGCGGCCCGGCTCCGCCCGGCGATGTCCTTCCACGCCCGGGTGACCCAGGTCAAGACGTTGCGGGGCGGGCAGAGCGTCGGGTACGGGCGCACCTGGATNNCAGCGGGCCCAGTCGAACCGCGGCTCGGTGCTGGTGGGTGGCCACCGCTGCCCGATCATCGGGCGCGTCAGCATGGATCAGCTGACCGCCGACGTCTCGCTCGTCGAGGGGGTGAGGGCGGGCGACGAGGCGGTGCTCTTCGGCCGCCAGGGGGGCGGCTGGCTCGGTGCCGACGACGTCGCCTCCGCGGCCGGCACCATCAGCTACGAGGTGCTCTGTGCCGTGTCAGCCAGGGTGCCGCGGCTCCCGGTCGATGCCGGTGAGGGTCAGCCCGGCCCGTAGATGAAGCCCTGGAAGTAGGGCGCGTTGTCGGGGAGCACCCGGTAGTCGACCCGATCCCAGCCACCCCAGTTCATCTCCGAGATCTCGAAGTCGCCGGCGGGCACGACGGCGACGCTGCCCACCCCGAGGTCCGGCCCCACCACCTCGACGTAGGCGACGTGCCCGTACCAGCCGTTGGCCCCACCCTCGCCCTGGTTATAGACGGCGACGGCCCCAACCTCCGGGACCGAGCCCTCGTCGTACCCCATCTTGGCGGCGTTGTAGTACCAGGCGTTGGCGTTGCCGCCCCACGGGATGCAGCGCCGCGTGGCCACGTACCAGGTGCAATCGCCGTAGGCGAAGCTGTCGGAGCAGCTGGTGCTGCTCGGCACGGCCGCCGTCCCGCCCAGCTCGTTGTCGATCTCGTCGATCTGCGCGGCGAGCTGCTCCGAGGGTCCGCTGAACTGCTGGAGGACCTGGTCACGCTGATAGACGATGGTCAGCAGCTGGTTGGATTGGGTCGACAGCTGGCCCTCGAGCGCTGACGCCTGGGCAAAGTCGCTCTGGACCTCGCCTTGCTTGGTGATCAGATCGGCCTGGTCGTGGCCGAGGGTGGTCTCCAGCCCCTGGATCTGGGCGGTGACGGTGGATGCCCCGGAGAGGCTGTCCATCGCTGCGGTGAAGTCCTTGGCGTTGAGCACCGCGGTCATCACCGTGTTGCCCGAGACGCTCTCGTAGGTGGCCCGGGTGAGCGTCGACAGGGCGTCGCGCGCCGCGGCCTCCTGCGCCTGGTCGGCGGTGATCTGCCCCTGCAGGGTGGCGAGCTCGGAGTTGAGGCTGGCGAGCTGGGCCTGCTCCGAGTTCAGCGCGGCCGTGGCCTGGTTGAAGGCGTCTTCGGCACTGTTGAGGGCCCCGGTGGCGGCGCTCTGCTCAGAGCTGATGGAGGCGAGCTGCTGGAGGAGCTGCGCGCGCTCGGCCTCGAGCTGGGCGGGGGTGTCGGCGCGGACGGGGGTGGCGCCGGCGGGTAGGCCGAGGCCAACCACCAGGACCGCCATGACGGCAGGGACCACCCTTCGGAGCGCCCGCAATATGATCTCCCCTGTCATCTCCCCGGGCTCGCGACCCCTTCCGGAGCCGGACCGCGAGGACCAAGCTGGCGGGACTCTACGGGGCGGGGGCGGTCGAGGTCAACCCTACATGACAGTGACGTTATCATGAAATGTGAGTTTTCGCGACTTCCGGTAGCCCTCGAAACCCCTCGAGGGGCACGCCGCTCATGTGGTGGGGGCGGGATGCCAATCTCCGGATGTGCGCCAGGACGATCTCCAGGCAGGGCGTGAGGGCAGGGCGCGTGACAGTTCCGCGCGGGGCGCGCGACGGGTCCCCGAATGCGACCACCGCCATTCTCCGGATCGCTGCGAGGCGGTCGCCCTGTCCCGCGGGGGCCGGCAGGGCGGGCTGGCTAGAGTCGGGCGGATGGATGACGCATCCCCGCCGCCCGGGCACGGCTTCGACACCGGGGGGCCCACCCTTCAGGAGATCGGCGAGGCGGAGCTGCTCCGCCGGCTCACCGCGGTCGCGCGGCGGCACGGTGACGATGACCGGCTGGTGGTGCCGAGCGGTGACGACGCCGCGGTGTGGCGCCCTCCCGGCGGGGCGGGGATCGTCATCAGCCAGGACGCCATCGTCGAGGGCGAGGACTTCCTGCGCAGCTGGATCGACCCCGAGGCGGTGGGCAGGCGCGCCCTGGCGGTCGCCCTCTCCGACCTGGCGGCGATGGGGGCCCGGCCCGCTCTCTGCCTGGTGACGCTCTGCGCCTCCGGGACCAGCCGGGTCGACGACCTGCTCGCCATCCAGGAGGGCATCGGTGCCGCCGCCTCCCAGGCGGGGTGCCGGGTGGCCGGGGGAGACGTCAGCGCCATCGCCGGGCCGCTCGTGATCGATGTCGTGGTGGTCGGGACGGTGGACCCCGGACGGGCTCTCCGCCGCGACCGCGGCCGGCCGGGCGATCTGCTCGTGGTCACCGGGTGCCTGGGGGGCGCGGCCGCCGGTCTGCGCCTGCTCCTGGACGGCCGGCGAGAGCCCGTCCCCGCGCCGGGAGGGCACCGTCACGGCGCGGTGGGGCACGGTCAAGGTCTGCAGGGGCGCGCCCACCCGCCGGCAGAAGACGATGCCGCCGCCGAGGCGGAGGAGCGCTGGCTGGGGCGCCAGCTCCGGCCGCGAGCCCGGCTGGCGGAGGGGCAGGCCCTGGTCCGACTCGGCGTCGCCTGCGCCGGTGACCTGAGCGACGGGCTCATCGTCGACGTCGGCCGGATCACCGACGCGTCGGGCTGCGCCGCGGAGATCTGGCTGGAGAGCGTCCCCGCCGAACCGGGCATCCACACCCTCCTCGGCGAGGCGTGGGTGGACGCGGCCCTCGGCGGGGGAGAGGACTTTGAGCTGGTGGCGGCCGTCGCTGCCGAGCGGCTGGACGGGCTGCTCGCCCGCTGGCCCGGCGGCCTCGCGCCGCTGCACGTCGTCGGCCGGCTCACCCCCGGCTCCGGTCTCCGCCTCCTCGACCGCCGGGACGGGCAGGAGGTCCCGCTGCCGCCGGTCGCCTCCCGGCACTTCCGGCAGCCATGAACGGCGCCGCTCTCGCGCTCACCACCGATGGGGTATCCGGCACCGAGGCGGTGGCCGCGCGCCTGGCGGCCGGTCTGCGCCCCGGCGACCTCATCGCCCTGGACGGGCCGCTCGGAGCCGGCAAGACGGCCTTTGTCCGCGGGCTCGCCTCCGGCCTGGGGGTGGATCCCCGCGTGGTGAAGAGCCCCACCTTTGTGCTCCACCACGTCTACGGGGCACCCCCCCGGCTCCACCACCTCGATCTCTACCGGCTTGGGCCGGGCGCCGGCATCGGCCTTCTGGACCTGGACGGCCTCCTCGAGAGCGCCCCGGCGGCGGTGGAGTGGGCCGGCTATGCCGACCTCGAGCCGTGGCGGCCGCTGCGCCTGCTCCTCGACATCGCCGGTGACCAGCTGCGCCACATCGAGGTGCGAGCTCCCGACGACGCCCCCCCTCGGCTGGTGGCCGCCTGGCGCGCCGCGGTGGCTGGCACGTGATCCCCGCCGCGCTCTCTCTCGTCAGGGGTCGCCTCGTGCGCCCTGCCACCGTGACCCCTGCGGTGCGGTCGCCGCGATGAGCGTCCTCGCCATCGACACCGCCTCCCGGCACCGTCTGGTGGTGCTGCGCGCCGGCCGCGGCGGCGAGCTGGTGGCCGCCCGGACCGGCGGCGGCGGTGCCGCCCTGCCGTGGCTGGACCGGTCCCTGGTCGAGCTCGGTGTCTCCGGTCTGGAGGCCGTGGTGGTGGTCACCGGCCCCGGCTCCTACACCGGCCTGCGGGCGGGGATCGCGGTCGGTCTGGGCGTGGCCCACGCTCTCGGCCTCCCCCTCCACGGGGTGAGCAGCCTCGAGGTGGTGGCGAGGTCGGCACCCGACGGCGAGACCGAGACGTTCGCCCTCGTCGAGGCGGGCCGGGGCGGGGCCTATGCCGGCCGATTCCTCCGGCGTGAAGGCATCCTGGAGATGCGCGGAGAGGCGCGCCGCGTCAGCCTCTCGTCGGTGGCCGTCGGGGAGCCCCCGCCGGTCACCCTCGACGCCCTCGACCTCCCCGGCATCCGGCCGGGCGACGCGGTGCGGGCCCTTGCTGCGGCGATCCCCGCGGCCCTGGCTCGGCCGCCGCTCGGGCTTGCCGGACTGGCGGCCACCTATCTCGACTGACCGCGACGGAGCGAGGACGGGAGCCGGAGGCTCCCGGTCCGAGTGGAGGAGCGAGTCAGTACCGCTGCCTGTGCTGAGACGGCCGGGGCAGCTGCCGGACTGTCGCAGGAGGACTGTCGCAGATGTTGCTCGGGACCCTCGCGTATCATCCACGGCGATGAAGGTCGCGCCGCACCTCCTCATCGAGCGGATGCGCAGTGGTGACATCCCCGCAGTCCAGGCGATAGAGCGTGAGATCTTCCTCTCGCCCTGGCCCCGGAATGCGTACGCGTCCGAGCTTGCGCAGAACCGCCAGGCCCACTACTTCGTGCTCCGCGACGGGGGCCCGGGCGACATCATCGGCTACGGCGGCCTCTGGAAGGTCACCGACGAGGCCCACATCACCACCATCGGGGTGCGCGCCCAGAGCCAGCACCAGGGGCTCGGCACCGGGATGTTCGCGGCGCTGGTCCAGCGCAGCTACGAGCTCGGCGCGCGCTGGATCACCCTGGAGGTGAGGGTGACCAACGGGCACGCCATCCGGCTCTATGAGCGCTTCGGCTTCAAGGCGATCGGGCGCCGGCGCGGCTACTACACCGACAATGGCGAGGACGCGGTCGTGATGTGGAGTGACTCGCTCCACGCGCCGTCATTCAAGCGCCGGTTCGTCGACATCCTCCAGGGCATCGACATCGTGGGCATGGGGCCGCCGCCCCCCTCCGAATACCCGCGCCGGTGAGCTTCGGCCCGACCGGCGTTGGGGAGGGCTCGCGCCCGTGAACCTTCTTGCGATCGAGACCTCGTGCGACGAGACGGCGGCCGCGGTGGTGCGCGACGGTCGGGAGATCCTCTCCAGCCACGTGTCGTCCCAGATCGCGCTGCACGCTCCCCACGGCGGCGTCGTCCCCGAGCTGGCGGCGCGCGCCCACCTGGAGATGCTCGCGCCCGTGGTCGACGCCGCGCTCGCCGGGGTCGAGGGCGGCTGGGAGTCCGTCGACGCGATCGCCGTCACCCGCGGCCCGGGCCTGGCCGGCTGCCTGGTGGTGGGTGCCGCCTACGCGCAGGCCGCGGCCCGGGCCCGCGGCCTCCCCATCACCGGGGTTTCCCACCTTGCCGGCCACGTCTATTCGGCCTGGCTGGCGGACGCGGAGCTGGAGCCGCCCTTCGTCGCGCTGGTGGTGAGCGGCGGCCACACCGACACCATCGAGCTCTCCCGGCACGGGGAGGCACGCCGCCTGGCGAGCACCCGCGACGACGCCGTCGGCGAGGCCTTCGACAAGGTCGCCCGGATGCTCGGGCTCCCCTACCCGGGGGGACCGGTGGTGGAGCGGGCCGCTCTCACCGGGGACCCCCGCGCCTTCCCTCTCCCGCGCACCCGGCTGGAGGGCGCCTTCTCCTTCAGCGGGCTGAAGACGGCGGTGCGCTACGCCATCCGCGACCTGCCCGCGGAGGAGGTGGACGAGCACGGCATCCCCCGCCGTGCCGAGGTTCGCGACTCGCTGGCGGCCGCCTTCCAGGAGGCCGCCGTCACCCAGCTGGTGGACGGGCTGGAGGCGGCGGTGGAGGAGACCGGGGCGACCTCCGTCGCGGTGGTGGGCGGGGTCGCCGCCAACCGGGCGCTGGCCGAGCGGGTGGCTCGCCGCTTCGCCGGGCTCCACGTCTCGGTCCCGCCGCTCCGCCTCTGCACCGACAACGCCGCCATGATCGGCGCCGCCGGCTGGCACAGGCTGGCCGTGCATGGGCCCGACACCGACGGCTTCGACGTCGACCCCTCCCTGGCCGAGTTCGCCTGATCCGCACCCGGGATGTCACCATCGGTTCAGCGATGGCAGAGATCCCCCCTCCCGAGGCCGGGCGCCTCAGCGAGACCGCCGGACGCTACCTGGAGGCGATCTACCACATCGCGCACGAGGGCGACGTGGTCCGGCCCGGCGGCCTCGCCGACTGGCTCGCGGTGAGCCGGCCGACGGTGACAGTCACCCTCCAGCGGCTGGCCCGCGACGGCTGGGTCGAGGTGGCCGAGGACCGGAGCATCAGCCTCACCGCCGCGGGCGAGGTGGCGGCCTCCGACCTGGTGCGGCGCCACCGCATCCTCGAGCGCTGGCTGGTCGATGTCCTCGGTCTGGATTGGGCCGCCGGGGACCGTGAGGCGTCGCTGCTCGTGCACGGAGTTTCGGACGAGGTGGTGGCCCGTCTCGACCAGCACCTCGAGCACCCCCGCTCCTGCCCCCACGGCAACCCGGTCCCCGGTCGGGGCACCATCCCCGCCGGCCTGGTCCGCCTCGACCTGCTGCCGCCCGGGGAGGCGGCGAAGGTGGTGAGGATCTCCGAGATCGCCGAGCACGAGGCTTCCCAGCTGCTCCGCCTGCTCCACGAGCTGGATGTCACGCCTGGCCGGAGCGTGACCGTCCGCAGCCTCGGGGCGTCTCTCGGCGTGGAGGTGGAGGGAACGGCGGTCGAATTGGACCGCGGCGCGGCGCGGGCGGTCTGGGTTGCGCCTGCCGGCTAGCGCGGCCTGAGTGCTCCTTCGGCAGCACGGCCTGGGTTGCACCTCTCAGTTAGCTTAGCCTAAGCTAACTGGCGCCCTCGACCGGGGAGGACGGCCCCGGCCGGCGGCGCTCTTCGACACCGGCCCCGCAGGAGACGAGCCCTCCGCATGACAGCCGCACAGCCTCGGGCGCTCCGTGCCGGGTGGGGCGCCCTCGCGGTGGCAATGGCGGCGGGGTGGCTGCTGGCCGGCTGCTCCGCGTCGTCAGGATCGGGGCAGTCGATCACCCTCTACAACGGCCAGC
>PLAX01000119.1 GCA_003135255.1 Candidatus Dormiibacterota bacterium
TCGCGTACCAGGCCGAGAAGGCCCTCAAGGACGCCGGGGACAAGCTGCCCGCCGAGCTCAAGGCTGACATCGAGGCCAAGATTGCCGCGGTCCACGACGCCATCGCCAAGAACGACGACGCCGCTCTCAAGACGGCGCACGACGCGCTCCAGGCTGAGATCCAGAAGATCGGCGAGGCCGTGTATGCATCCGGCGGCAGTGGTGGGTCGTCCAGCGGACCGTCCGGGCCGGCCCCGGAGCCCGAGGGTGGCAGCGCGCCACCGGAGGCTGGCGGTTCGTCCGGTTCCGACGGCTCGGGCGGCGACGACGTGGTCGACGCCGAGTTCAAGGAGGTCTGAGCCGGGGAAGGCCTGTGGGTCGGGCGGCGGGGCAGGGGGCGCCCCCCGCTCGGGGGACGGCGCCCCCTGCCCCGTACCACCGGCTCTGCAATTCCGGCTCTGCCGGGCGTGGGTGCTCGGTGGCGTGTGCCATGCTCATTGCCATGGCGGATCAGCCCGACACCGGTCAGCTGCCACCGGAACGGGAAGGCGTCGCCGGACCACGCACCGTGATCGACCGTGTCGCATTTCGGCGCCATCAAGGCGTGATGTGCAGGGGTGGCGGGAGTGCGTAGAGTGAGAACTGGAGCTGGGCCGCGCGACAGTCAGCAGCGACGCGGGGGCCGAACCCCGATGGCATGGGGCATCTCGGCGGCGGTGGGGCTGGCGCTGGCGACGGTCGGCTCCGCCTGCGGGCAGTCGAGCCCGGCCGGCACCGCGAGCAGGCCCACCCACGTCGCCAGGGGCGCTTCCGAGAGTGCGGTCGGCACCCCGACGTCGAGCGTCGCCGCCAGCGCCACCCCGGGACCTCTCCTCGCGTGGGGTGCGGTCTCCAGCCCAACGGCTCCCGGCCAGGTGAGCGGGCTCGCTGGCGTGACCTGCTTCAGCGCCAGCGACTGTTGGGCGGTCGGTTTCTCAGGGACTCCGGCCAACGTCAACCCGATAGGCGAGATCGACTCGACGCTGATCGAGAAGGACACGAGCAACGGGTGGAGCATCGTCCCCAGCCCCAATCCCCCGGGCAGCCAGGGGAGTGACCTATACGGCGTGACCTGCGTGAGCGCCACTGACTGCTGGGCCGTCGGCGACTACTTCACCGACAACACGACCATGTACACCCAGCCGCTGATCGAGCAGGACACGGGCAGCGGCTGGAGCATCGTCTCCAGCCCCAGCCCTCCCGGCAGCCAGGAGAGCGCGCTCCAGGGCGTGGCCTGCGCTGGCGCCAGCGACTGCTGGGCTGTCGGCAACTACTCCAACAACACCGCCGATGGATCGTCCGAGGCACTGATCGAGCAGGACACGGGAAGCGGCTGGGACATCGTTCCCAGCACTTCTCCCTCCGGCGATGCGCCGGGTGGGCTGAATGTCGTCGGCTGTGCCGGTGCCGACGACTGCTGGGCCGCCGGCTACGCCAACAGCACAGATCCCGGCAACCCCTACGCGAACGTGCCGTTGATGGAGCGGAACACGGGGAGCGGCTGGAGCATCGTCTCCAGCGCCGCCCCCTCTCCGGGCGGAACCGTATACGGCTTGGAGAGCGTGGTCTGCGCCGACGCCCACGATTGCTGGGCTGTCGGCGACTACATCGCCGACAGCCACACTGACACGCTGCCGCTGATCGAGCACGACGCGGGCAGCGGCTGGGTCATCGCATCCAGCCCCAGTCTCACCGACACGACCCGTGGTGCCCTCGCCAGCGTGGTCTGCGTCGGAGCCGAGGACTGCTGGGCCGTCGGAAAGTCCCGGGATGCCGCGGGCCAGACGATCCTGATCGAGCAGGACGCGGGAAGCGGCTGGGGCGTCATCTCCAGCCCCAGTCCCCCCGGCAGCCAAGAGAGCACGCTCGAGAGCGTGACCTGTGTGGGCGCTGGCGAATGCTGGGCAGTGGGGACCGTCAACCAGCCCCGAGAGCAGACGCTGATCGAGCAGGGCACCTAGCCTAGCCCCCTCCGAGCTCACGAAGGGGAGCAGGCCGAGCCCGCCGGCGCGGCGCCGGCGGACCCGCCAGTTCAATCGCTCAGGGCTTGGTGCTGTAACCGGGGTACTTGTCGACCAGGCCGATGTACCGGGCCGGGGGACAGGATCAGGAGCAGTTCACCCCCTGCGTGGTGCACACCGTGTGGAAGACGCTGAAGACGTAGATCACGAAGATGATGCCCACCACGACGGTGATCAGCCCGAGGATCAGGCCGGCCACCGCCATCCCTTTGCCGACGCCGCCGCGCTTGTTGGCGGCGGATATGCCAACGGCACCGAAGATGATCGCCAGGACTGCCAGGACCCAGTCGAGGAAGGGCACCCACGAGAAGACGATGCTGATGATCCCCAGCACCAGGGCCGTAACTGCCAGCCCGTTGCCCTGCGGCCTCGCGACGACGCCGCCGTACGGGTACGGCTGCGCGTATGGCGGGGGAGCTGGAGCGGGGCTTCCGGGGGGCTGCGCTGCGTACGGGTTGACGCCGGGCTGTTCCGGGCCGGATGGGTAGCTGGGTCCTGTCATGGGCTGATCCCTCCTCGGGGAGGTGCTATGCGGAGCCGGAGGCTTCCGGCTGCGCAACCCCCTCGTTTGGCGGAGATTGTGCCAGCTTGCGAGGGGCCTTGTGTGGGCGGTGGCCCACGCCGGCCGGAGCCTCCTCGGCGCGTGGGACCGCCGAGGAGCGCAACCCAGGCAGCCGCGACCGCAGTGCGCCATCGTGCCGCCGCGCCTGTAGACTCTCGGGACATGGCAGGCGAAAAGACCCGCGGCGCCCCCAAGAAGCAGGCCAAGAAGCCCAAGGCACCGTCGACACGCAAGGCACAGCGGCAGGCTGAGGCCAAGAAGGCGCGGCAGCAGCCACCGGTGTAGCGGACTCCGCGGAGCCGCGACCCCGGGCCGGCGGCCGTCAGAATCGGCGTATGCCCAGCGTTTTCGCGCGCATCATCGATGGGGAGCTGCCCGCGCGCTTCGTGTGGAAGGACGACCGCTGCGTCGCCTTCCTCAGCCACCGGCCGCTCCGTCCAGGGCACACCCTGGTGGTGCCGCGGCTCGAGGTCGACCACTGGGTGGACCTGGAGCCCGAGCTGCTCGGCCATGTGATGGGCGTGTCACACCGCATCGGGCGGGCGCTCCAGCACGGCTTCCACCCGCTCAAGGTGGGGATGATCATCGCCGGCCTGGAGGTCCCCCACGCCCACATCCACCTGGTGCCCTTCCACACCATGGAGCAGCTCAACTTCTCCCAGGTGGATCCGAACCCGCGGCCGGAGGACCTGGAGCAGGCGGCGGAGACGATCAGGACATCGCTGCGCGAGCTGGGGATCGGGCCGGGCAGCGCCTGACGCGGGATCGGGTTTCCGGATACGCGCCCGACCTCGCTTCCAGCATCGCCTGCCACCTCCTCGGGTGAGGAGCCTGGACGGGGACGATCAGCGCTGCCGGCCGAACCCCTGCTGGGAGGGCTGGCCCATCGGCGCCGGGGGCGGCGGCGGTGGCGGGAGCGCGGTCGGGAAGGGGTTGGGCGGCAATTCGGCGGCGGCGCCCTTGCGGCTCCCGCCGAGCACGCGCGTGAAGATGAACTGGAAGGCGAACGGCACCGCGATGGCGAAGATGCCGGTCAGGAAGGTCATGGCGTTGGGCAGGTTCGCCTCGTTGGCAAGCCCGAGGTAGCAGAAGAGGGCGGTGATGAACGAGATCCCGATGATCACCGTCATGCCACCGATCAGGACAATGTCCTGATTGACGTCGGAGACCAGGGCGTTCTCCCGGTAGCGCGTCTGGAAGAGGCGGTAGATCTTGAGCCCGATCCAGCTGTTGAGCATCATCCCGCTCACGAAGGCGAGGATGGCGATCGACCACCGGAAGGCGGCCAGGTGCTTGACGATGAAGACGGCGATGTTGACGACGATCAGCGCCACCGGCGTGACAGCGCCGAGTGCGGGGATCGCCCAGCGCCGGACCCGGCCGGGCCGTCTGGTCGGAGGCCGGGACAGGGCCGGCCGCGAGGGGAGGGCCATCTCCACGTAGCGTAGGACTTCCTCGTGCCCCTCGACCGTCCGAGACGCTGGCACAATCAGGCCGTGTCCGACGCCGAGGCTCTGGAATGGGCCCTGCAGGCGGCGACGGCGGCCGCGGACCAGGGCACGCCCACCGACCGGCACGTCGCCGACCGGCTGGCGCGAGCCGGCACGGCCGCCATCCTGGCCCTGGCGGCCTGCGAGGCGCAGGCGACCTGGTTCCGGCCGGCCGCCGGCGCTCCCGACCCCCAGATGGCGAGCCGGCATGACGTCCGGGCCGCTGCCCAGGCGGTGCTCGCCCAGCTCGAGTTGATCGGCATCGCGTGGCCCGCGTGGGACGCCGCCACCCGGGGCGAGATGCTGGGCGAGCTGGAGGAGTCCACCCGCCTGCTCGTCGACCAGGCCGAACACTTCAGCCGCTCGGCGATCTGACCCGGCGCGGCTGCGCGCCGGATCGTCTCAGCGTCGTCTCACGCGATCGCAAGGTCCGCGTTCTAAGCTGAGAGTGGGCGATGAGGCATTCCAGACCGATCACGATCGCGCTGGCGCTGAGCATTGGGCTGCTCTCGGGCTGCGCGTCGGTGCTGATCCCCTCGAACTCCGTGGCCATCGCGTCGGCGGTGGTCAGCCCCCCCGGCGCGATCGAGCTCGCCTACAGCTACCACTCCCAGCAGAACGGCGACTGGTGCGACCCGGCGGATATCGAGATGTGGCTCCAGGCGGACGGGATCGCCCTCCCGACAGGAGACGACCACGCCGTCCAGCAGACGTTCTGGAGCTATGAGACCTCGCACAACGACGGCTACACCATCGCCCAGTGGAACGCATCCCCCTACGCGGTGGCGGTGACCCTGGCCCACTACGGGCACCTGAGCGGCATCGGGGACGCCCCCCAGCCCACCCTGGCCGCGGCCGGCAGTGTCATCTCCCACAGCGTCGCCACACTGCACCAGCCGGCGATCGTGATGATCTACGGCGCCCTCCACTACGTGCTCATCACCGGCGTGGAGCTCGGTCCCGGGGGCGCCGATGCCCCGCCGGTGGCGGTCACCTTCGCCAACCCGCTCGCGTTCGGCGTCAGCGCCACCCCTCCGGCGGAGTCCGACGGCGCCCAGACCATGTCCTGGTCCGACTTCGCGACCTGGTACACGGCCGACTCCCACCACGGCGGCGTCTGGGCCGGTCAGTGGGTGCTGATCGCTTCCGGGATTCCCCTGGTCCGCTGATCAGGCATTGCCGATGTGGTCCGCGGGGACCGTCCCCAGCCTGCCCGCGCGGTAGTCCTCGAAGGCTTGGGCCAGCTCGTCCTGACGGTTCATGACGAACGGACCATAGGCGGCGACCGGCTCGCGGATGGGCTGACCGCCGAGGATCAGCACGTCCAGAGCCGGGGCGCGGCTCTCCTGGCGCTGCGCGGCGGCGAGGGTGACGAAGTCACCGCTCCCCAGCACTGCCAGCTGCCCGGCACGGACCTCCGCCTGCCCCTCCCCCACGGAGCCGCGCCCCGAGAGGATGTAGACCAGCGCGTTGAAGCCGGCCGGCCAGGGCAGCTCCAGGACCGCCCCGGGGGTGAGCGTCGCGTGCACCATCGCCATGGCGGTGTGGGTCACGCCGGGCCCGCTCTCACCGGCCACGTCGCCGGCGATGACGCGGACAAGGCTGGTGCCGTCGGCCGACGTGAGCAGGGTCACGCGCTGGGCGCCGATGTCCTGGTACCGCGGCGGGACCCACTTCTTGGCGGCGGGGAGATTGACCCAGAGCTGGATGCCGTGGAACAGACCCCCGCTCGCGATCATCTCCTCGGGCGGGCGCTCGATGTGGAGGATGCCCGCGCCCGCGGTCATCCACTGGGTGGCCCCGTTGGTGATCAGACCTCCCCCGCCCGTCGAGTCCTGGTGCTGGAACGTCCCGTCGATCATGTAGGTGACCGTCTCGAATCCCCGGTGGGGATGCCAGGGCGTGCCCTTGGGCTCTCCCGGGGCGTATTCGACCTCTCCCATCTGATCCATGTGGACAAAGGGATCGAGGGCGGTGAGATCGACTCCGGCGAATGCGCGCCGCACCGGGAATCCCTCGCCCTCCAGGCCGCGGGGCGCGGAGGTGACGGAGACGACCGAGCGCGACGCCTCCCGGCTGCGGTCCGGCCGCGGGATCCGGGGCAGGACGAGGAGGTCGGGGACGGTGACGGCGGGCATGGGGGCTCTCCCAGTGTGGGCGTCGGGCGCTACAGCAACCGTATACCCGAATGGTTGATGCGTCAACCATTGCCGAGCGGGGGCGTTGACGTATCCCTCCGTACCGGATGTGATACTCAGCGCGTGATGGCGGATGAGCCCCCGGACACCCCCGCGCCCGGCGACGTGCGGGAGGGGGTCGTCCAGGGCGACAACCTGGACGTCCTCCGGGCGCTTCCGGACGGCTGCGTCGACCTCATCTACATCGACCCGCCCTTCGGCACCGGCCAGACCCGCCGCCTCTCTGCCATCCGCACCGGTTCGGGCACCCGCACCCGGGTCGGCTTCGGCGGCCGGAGCTACCGCTTTGAGACCGTCTCCACGCACGAGTACCAGGACGGGATGGGCCTCGACGAGTACCTCGATTTCCTCGCCGTGCGGCTCGCCGAGATGCACCGGGTGCTGGCGCCGCGTGGTTCGCTCTACCTGCACCTCGACCACCACGCGGTCCACCACGTCCGGATGCTGCTCGACGAGATCTTCGGGCCGGAGCGCTTCCTCAACGAGATCATCTGGGCCTACGACTACGGCGGCCGCGCCCGCGACCGCTGGCCCCGCAAGCACGACAACATCCTCTGGTACGCGCGGTCGGCGACCTGGGTGTACAACCGCGACGCCGTGGACCGCATCCCCTACATGGCCCCGGGTCTGGTCGGCCCCGAGAAGGCGGCGCGCGGCAAGCTCCCCACCGACGTCTGGTGGATGACGATCGTCCCCACGAGCGGCCGGGAGCGCACCGGCTATCCGACCCAGAAGCCGCTCCGGCTGCTGGAGCGGATCGTCCGGGCTTCGAGCAATCCCGGCGACCTGGTGGCCGACTTCTTCGGCGGCTCGGGGACGGCGGCGGTGGCGGCGGCGCGCCTGGGGCGGCGTCACCTCATCGTGGACAGCAATCTCGAGGCGATCCGGATCACGCGGGCCCGGCTCGCCGAGCTGGGCGGCTAACAGCGGGATGCCCTCTCCCCGTGAGGCTGTCATCATGGGATCAGCAGCCCGCACGGAGGGCTGATCGATCTCACATGGGGGCGTATGGTTTCGACGGGGTCATGGGTCGTGTGATGGCGGGCCGAGCCCCGGGCTCGTAAAACCGGGAAAGATATACGTGCGAACAACGCACCNNCTCCTCGGCTGCGGGAGCGGAATCCGACGCTAATGTGAGCGGTCTCGCCGGCCGGCGGCGTCACGGCGCCGGTCGGGACGATAGACCGTGACTGGTCGCCGGCGAGCCTGGTCCCAGGGCGCGACGGGGACGAGATCAATACCGGGACTACGCTCGTAGAGGTCACACGGAACCTGGCTCCGAACGCGGGTTCGATCCCCGCCGCCTCCACGTCGCCGCCCCTCAGGCGGCGGCCTCCTCCGCCCCCGTTTCCTGGTCCAGATCAACCCTCTAAGAGGGTCCCGGGATGGTGATGCAGCCACCGGGAATGGCAGTGGCGGCTGACGGTAGCGGGTTCTGGACGGCCTTGCGCGACTAGCCTGTGTCTTCCGCCTTGGGTCTTGTCGTGGGCCCGGTCGGTTAGCCGAGGATCGCCTTGACCCCTGTCAGGGCGTGGGCGAGTTCTGGATCGCCTTGCCAGGTGATCGGCGGCGCGCTCGGGTCCCGGATGTACAGCTTGAGCGCGCCGTCCACGGTGGTGCGTGTGTGGCATGCGGCGGGATGAGCGGACTGTGCCGGGCCGAGTTCCCAGCCTGCCGATGACCGGACCACATACCAGGTGCCTCCACCCTCGCCCTCCGCGGTGAATGTCACCATGGTGCCCGCGGGCCGGGTCACCTGGTCAAGCGCACGAGGGAGCGCGTGCGCCGCCGTGGTCAGCACGGGGCCGGTGAGGACCCCGCCGAGCGGAGGGCGTCGGGCTGCCTGGCGGATCTGGTACTGGTGGACGTACCGTTCCATGTACTCGCGGGCGACATCAAGCCAGACCGGTGCCGGGTCTGAACCGGTCGCCCACTCCACCGGTCCGCCGGTGGCGTCGAGGTCAAGCGTGGCCAGATGCTCTTGGAAGCGAAGGCCGGCCAGGTTGAGGAGCTCGATGAGAAGGGGCGGGCTGATTCGCCGCGCCGCGTCCGCCCATTGCTGGTTGAAGGCATTGAGCCAGGCGCCTGGATCGTCTCCCTCGGCCGGGCTCAGTCCCCAGCCGTCTCGCCGTAACGAGACGTTGCCGAGCTCGACGCCGAGCAGGTGTGCGGCAACCGCATGGACGTCCCAGCCGGGACAGGCCGTCGAGTGCGCCCAGTCATTGCCCGACAGGCCAGTCAGCAGGGCGGCCAACTCCGTGCGCAGCCGGGGCACCAGCGGCCTGGTGTCCACTCGCAGCATTGCCATGATTTGGTAGAGCTTCCTCAAAGGATGGCGGTGGCCTCTCTCTTTGTGGGAACCCTCAGGCTCCTCGTACACCACGTGCCTGGACACTAATCAGAGCGCGGACGCGGTTCTTGGAGGGCAGGGCAGCGTGATCATCACAGCCAACCTGTCCGGAAAACTGGCGCAAGCTCATCGCGAGGTGGCCGGTCGGCTGTTGTGGGTGCAGAGCGCCACGAGCTGTTCCAGATCAGCAGTGCCCGTGCACAACACGGTGTCGGCCGCGCCCCAATACAGCCGCATGGTCCTGCCGTCATCTTCGACGACCGCGCCACAAGTGAATACGACGTTGGGGACGTAGCCAGTTCGTTCCCAAGGATCGTGGGGCTCGAGAATCCACGGGTCCGCGACGCCGAGCACACGGGCGGGGTCGGTCAGGTCGTGGAGCGCGACGCCGAGCCGGTAGACGTTCCCTCCCATTGTCGGGTAGACGCCGTGGAAGACGTGGAGCCATCCGGCGTCTGTCCTGATGGGTGGCGCACCAGGCCCGATCTTCCCGCTCGTCCAGTGATAGGTCGCCGGGCTGATCAGCCATTCGCCTCGCCCCCAGTGGACGAGGTCTGGCGATCGGGACAGCCAGATGGACCACGGGGTGAGCTCGGTGTGGGGCCGGTCGAGGCGGACGTAGTCGCCGCCGATCCGTTCGGGGAACAGAACGACGTTGCGATGGTCGGGTTCAGTGATAAAGGCGACTCGCTCGACCGCGGTGAAGTCGGTGGTGCGACCGAGCCCGATACGCACGCCGTGCTCGGAGTAGGCGCTGTAGGTGAAATACCAGGCACCGTCGTCGAGCCTCGTGAGCCGTGGGTCTTCCACACCAAACCGTTCGTAGCTGGCAAACGGCTCCTCGGTGGCCGGCGTCAGGAACGGTTCGGGTCGTACTACGAAGTGCTCGCCGTCGTCGCTGTCGGCGTAGCCGAGGATGGACCTCCCGTTCGGTGTGTGGGACCGGAACAACAGCACCGTGCGGCCGTCGTCAAGACGGGTGGCGGCCGCGTTGTGAACCGTTGCGACCGGATACGGGACGTCGTCCGGTGTGAGAATCGGGTTGTTGGCCGAGCGCGTGACCACACCGACGGCTCTCATCGCTCGCCCCTGATAATGTGGTCGTAAGCGGCTGCGTATTCGGCAACCATCCGCGCCGACGAGAAGCGGGCCTCAACGTCGGCACAGCACGCCTTCCGTTCGAGCGTGTCGAGCTTGCCCAGGGCCGCCACTGCTTCGTCGAGTCCGTGTACGAGGAAGCCGTTCATACCATCTTGGATCAGTTCCGGCATCGAGCCTCGCCCGTGCGCGATGACCGGCGTGCCGCAGGCCATCGCCTCGATGACGCACAGGCGCATTACGCTACGCCTGGGGTCCCGCTCGGAGGCGTGCCGGCCGCGTCCAGCAGATACGGGTGCTCTTCGTCCAGCGGGTACGGGTGCTCTTCGAGGTGGCTCAACAATCTCGCCAGAGAGGCCTCGGCTACGCAGACGACGCTGTCCGCGGCACCGTAGTAGACGTGCAGGGTGTCGCCGTCGTCGCGCAGGATCCAGCCGCACGGGAACACGGCGCCGGGCACGTCACCCGAGCGTTCGTAGGATTCTTGGGGACCGAATATCCACTCGTTCCCGCGCGCCAGGACCTTGGTCGGGTCCTGCTTGTCCAGCAATGCTAACCCGAGCCGGTAGATCGACCCGGATGCAGTGACCCGTACCCCGTGGTAGCAGAGCAGCCAGCCATCCCTTGTGAGCAGTGGTGGGGGACCGAGCCCGACCTTGTTGGAGTCCCACCAACCACCGTGACGTGCCGCGAGCAGAACGCGGGCGTCGCCCCAGTGGCGCAGATCGGGGCTGAACGAGATCCAGACGTGAGCGCCCAACCCTGACATCCCCGGTGCCGGCCGGTGGATCAGCGCCCACCGCCCATCGAAGGTCGTCGGGAACAATGCGGCGTCTTTGTCCTCAGGCGGCTGGAGGACACCGCTCCGCTCCCATTGCACGAAGTCGCGCGTCTTGGCCAGACAGACGAGCGCCCCTGCGGTGGAGTACCCGACATAGACGACGAAGTACTCGTCACCGACACGGGTGATCCTCGGGTCCTCGATCCCCCAGTGCTCCTCGAAACGGTCCGAGCGTGGCTGCAGTCCCCGGACCGGGTCGATCTCCCAGTCCGTCAGCCCGTCTTCGCTGGTCGCGGTGACGAGAGCGGAGAGGCCGGTGCGGTACTCGACGCGCAACAGCAGCAGC
>PLAX01000079.1 GCA_003135255.1 Candidatus Dormiibacterota bacterium
AGCTCTAAGTGCTTCCCCCTTCACTTGAACTGGCAACGAAACTCGTCGGTGATCGAGTGAGCGTTTCGCCATGGGTCCGGGTCGGCGAGCCCGAAGCGAGGAGGCGAGTGCCCGTGGAAGGGGCCCTGGGAGTTCCTACACCGGCAGTTCCAGCCCGCCGGCCAGAAGGTCTCCAGTGGTCTCAAACAGTCCCGAGGTGGTGATCTCCGTGCGCGAGCTTCTGGCACGGCGCCAGAGTGCCTCCAGGGGTGCAGCCCTGGTGTAGAAGGCGCCCCGCCGGCTGCCGTTGGCGAGCAGCAGGCCGGCCCTCACCATCGCGCCGAGGTCGCCCGTCGCAACCTGGATCGAGATCTCACGGCCCAGGCCGCGCCTGACCGCGCTGCGATATGACGAGTTGCGCACCTTCAGGCCGATCGCGGCATCGAAGAGCGCGGTCACTGCTCGATCTGGAAGGCGGTTGGCGTGAGCAAGCTCTTCGCATTCCTTCCACATCACCTCCGCTTCGCGGACCCGGCGCAGCACCCGGCTTGCCTGCACGTAGTGGGCCACCAGGCAGAACCGCAGCCAGGGCCGGGCATCGCTGGCGGGCGACCACCTGCGCCGTCCCACGTCCGCAAGGACCGCGTAGTAGTCCGGCGTGCTGCGGCCGAGATACTCCTCGATGCTCGAGAACTCTGGGGCGAGGATCTGACCGCGGGACAGCACCAGGCTCTGAAGGATCCTTGACATGCGCCCATTGCCGTCCCGAAACGGGTGGATCATCACCAGGTTCAGGTGGGCCATGGCGGCTCGTACCAGGACCGGGGTCTCCGATTCCGCGCCCAGAGCGACGACCAGCTCATCGATGAGCGGCGGTACGTCGACGGCCTCGGGCCCCTCGTAGACGACCTCTCCCGTGATGTCGTTGTGCACCCAGATGGGACCTGGACGCCAGAGGCCCGGGCTCGCCTCCGCGATGAATGCCTCCGTCATCATGTAGTGGAGGCTGCGGATGAGCTGGGCCGAGTACTCGAAGTGAGGGTCGTGAGCGAGCTGCAGCACGTAGGTCATGGCGCGCTGGTAGCCGACTACGGCCTGCCAGTCCTCTTCCTTCGAGGTCTGCCGCTCGCCGCCCTCCACTGCCGCCACGGCGTCCTCGACCGAGACGTTGAACCCTTCGATGGTGTTGGAGCCCTGGATCGCCCGAGCGGCGAGAACCCTACGAACTGTTCCAAACCACCGCTTGGGATCCGCCGCCACGTAGTACCGGAGCTGCCCGCGGAGGGTGTCAATGCGAGCCAGCGCACCCCGCTCCTCAGCCCCCAGGCTGGGCGTCCGAAACAGCATCATCGCCTCCCGTGAATGCTCAATTCCTTCAGTTCGTGGCAATGATAGTATCATAATCCAGCAATGAAGCCATCAGCTAATTACGCCACCCAAGCCCGCCCTGCGCGGTCTCACCGTGAACGTCCGATGAGGCACTGCGCCGCGCCGGGGATGTCCGCAAGCAAGCGCGTGGGACCCCGCTCCCGCGCAGAATCCCCGGCATGAGCGTCGAGGTCCGNNGGCGGAGGCGGAGTTTGCCGGCATCGCCGCCGACCCGGACCGCACCGTGCTGGTGGCGACCGTGGACGGAGCGGTCGCCGGGACCGTGGACCTGCTCATCGTCCGGCCCAGCCTGACCCATGGAGGGCATCCCTGGGCCGCCGTCGAAAACGTGGTCGTCGACGACCGGTACCACCGCCAGGGGGTGGGCCGTGCCCTCATGGACGAGGCAGCCCGGAGAGCCCGCGAGGCGAACTGCCACCGGCTCCAGCTGCTCTCCAGCCAGCGGCGCACCGAGGCCCACGCCTTTTACCGGGCAATCGGGATGGACCCGAGCCCCCATGGTTTTCGTCTCTTCTTTGAGTAACCTGACAAAAAGCTCCCCCCAAGGCCGAGTTCCTGCGAGAATTTCCACCTCCCCCTCGCTCCGAGAGCGGATCGGGCCGCTCCACTGGAGGTTCCCGGGCCATGGCCACTGACGACAAGCAGCGCATCCTCGATTGGTGCAGCGCCGACAGCGACGTTCGATGCGTAGCGGAGGACACCGACCCGGGTGCCAAATTCACCCTGGGGCTGGAGAGCGGAGGCGCCGAGGTGACCGCGACCCTCCCGACCGGAGGGGACCGGCTGGTCCTGCGGAGCGTCGTCGACCTGGCTCAGGCGACCCATCCCGCGGGGAGCGGCGACCTCGCCGCCGACCTGGTCGAGCTCGAGGAGCGGCGACCGGGACCGGTGACCGCCAGCCTCGACCCGGCCGGTGAGCAGGTCGTGATCAGCACCTGGATCGTGCTCGACGGGCTGACCAAGCACAGCCTCCTGACCGCGGTCAGCGATGTGCACCGGACGTGGAGCGCCGTGCTCCGGCTCACGGGGGCGACCACCGAGGCCTCGGCGACCGGAGTGCGAGCGACCGAGGTGGTCGGTGTCGCCGGCGAGGAGGCGGACACGCCCGTCCCGGCCGTCGCAGGCGCGGCTGCCGATTCCGCCTACGTGGCAGGCGGCGGCTCCGACGCCGCTCCATCGACGTGGTCATGGTCGCCGGCGGGAGCCAGCGCAGCCTTTGCCGCAGTGGGCGGGGCCGGAGCACCGGACGATGCTGCAGCAGCGGGCGAGACGGCCGTCCCCGAGGACACCGCCGCTCCCGAGGACGCAGCGACCCGCGAGTATGAGCCGGTTCCCGAGTACGCGCCTGCCCCCGAAGCCGACGCCGCTCCCGTGGCGGAGACCGCCCCCGAGGCAGAGGCTGCTCCCGAGGCTGAGAGCGCCGGAGCGGAGGCATACCCCGAGCCGGCATACGCGGGTCCCGAGGCGGAGGCGGCGCCCGAGGCGGCGACGGCTGAGGTCAAGGCCGCCCCCGAGGTAGAGGCTGCACCCGAGGCCGAGGCGGCCCCTGCACCGAGTCCGTGGGCCTGGCCGGCGGCCGCCTCCGCAACCGAGATCGCCACGGCGGACGCATCGACCGTGGCCCCTGCGGCGGAGCAGGAGGAGCTACCCGTCGCGGAGGCCTCGGTCACCGGTGCCGCAGAGCAGGCGCCAGCCGCCAGCCCCTGGGAAGACGCGGCGGCAACGACCTTCGAGCCGCTCGCCTCGCCCTACCACCCGCTCGACTCCCCCGGTCAGAGCTACCCGGAGTCGAACGCGCCCATCGAGTTCGAAGCGACCCCGGGCCCGCTCGCACAGGCGGCACCGGCCTCCGCAGGCAGCTCCGGGCAGGGTTACGGCACGCCGTTCACCCCGGAGGCCGCGGCGATCCCCGTGCCGGCTCCGGTTCCTGCCCAGCCGACCTGGACCCCCGGCCACAAGGTCCCGCCCCAGGGGATGCAGGCATGGGCCGCCCCCGACCCCGCCGGAGCGGTGGTAGCCACCCTCGGCGGCCACCTTCCGGTCCAGGTGACCGAGGTGCGCGGGGCTTGGGCCCACGTCCTCTGCTCCAACGGCTGGACGGGCTGGGTGGACAACCGCCTGCTCGTCGTCGGGGCGTGATCGGAGCCACGTGATGAGGGGGTTGGTCGGGGAGGGCGCCCCTGCCCTCCCCGACCGGCGCGCCCCGCGATGCCAGGCGCGCTGACGACTCCATGGAGGTCAAGGCGGAGGTGCTGGGAAGCCTCTGGCGGATCGTCGCCGAGGTGGGCCAGCGGGTCGAGGAGGACGAGACGATCATGGTCATCGAGTCCATGAAGATGGAGATCCCGGTCACCAGCCCCATCTCCGGCACTCTGACCGCCATCCTGGCCGCCAAGGGCGAGGTGGTCCAGGAGGGTCAGACGGTCGCCATCGTCGAGTAGGGTGGGCCGCCCCGCCCGTCCCCACCGCCCGGCCAGAATTGCGTGATGGAAAAGACCACGCCCCGGGAGGGCGGACCCGCAATCGCCGCCCGCGCCCCCCGCCCGCTCCTGCCCCGTCTCCGGGGCAGCACCGCGGGCCGGGTCCTCAGTGCCTACGGGTCGACCCACACCGGGAGCCACGCCTCCGGCCTGGCCTTCAACGCGGTGATGGCGATGTTCCCGATGATCCTCGGGGCGCTGGCCATCATCGGGTGGGTGGTGAGCAGCCCGGGCATCCAGAGCCAGGCGCAGACCGCGATCCTCCGGGCCTTGCCGGGCACGAGCGGCATCGAGCTCAACAAGGTGGTCACCGGCGACCTGCACCACTACGCAGGGCTGCTGGGGATCGTCGGCATCCTGGGCCTGCTCTGGGGCGTCACCAACTTCTTCGGATCCCTCGAGTTCTGCCTGAGCCGCATCTTCGAGTTCCCTCAGCGCAGCTTCCTGCGCCAGCGCGCGATGGGCGCCGTGATGATGTTTGTCCTGGTGGCGGGCATGCTGATCGCGGTCGCGGCCAACACCCTGATGAACCTGATCCCGGTGATGGCCGGGATAGGACCGGCCGCCGGGTTCGTCACCATGGGGGCCCTCACCCTGACCATCTACCGGCTGGTGCCCAACCGGACCTTCCGCATCCGCCAGCTGTGGCCAGGGGCGTTGCTTTCGGGCGTGCTCATCGAGCTGATCACCCTCCTCTTCCCGCTCTACGCCAAGCTGGCCCACGGTTTCGACACCTACGGTCAGAGCCTGGCCCTCTTCTTCCTGCTCGCCACCTGGCTCGCCTTCCTCTCCCAATTCATCCTCATCGGAGCCCTCTNNACTCGGCGAGGAGTTCACGGCGTCCGGCCTCCTGGCGACCAGGGGCGGGGGCGTCCGAACACGCGCCACGAGGGGCGGGGACGCGAGCCCATCCGCCCCGAGCGGCGACGATGCGGTCGCAGCACACGTCACGCCGGCGGGAGGTGACAGCATCGCCGGTGACGTGGACACCACCCCCCACCCCGCACCCGGGCGGTCGCGCCGGGCGAAGACGACCCGCTCGTGAACACGGGCTACGACACCCAGCGGGTCACGACGGCCGACAACGTCGGCATCTCCTTCCGGGTNNCTCGACCTCCTCGTCCTCGGCTGCCTGCTCCTCATCGTCTCGGTGCTGGTCATCGCGATCGCGTCGGCGGCCACCGGCAACAGCAGCGAGTCCAACACGATCGTGGTCTTCAGCCTCCTCAGCGCCCTGCTGTTCGCCGCCTGGGTGATCATCGCCGTCCTCTACTTCACGATCTCGGAGGCGGTGAGCGGAGGCAGGACGCTGGGCAAGTCCGCCATGGGCATCCGGGTGATCCGGGTCGACGGCGGCACCGCGAGCATCGGCGAGTACTTCCTCCGCAGCGCGGCCTACATCGTCGATATCTTCGGAGTGGGGGCCATCCTGCTGTTCTTCCACCCCCAGTCCCGGCGTCTCGGCGACCTGGTCGCCGGAACCGTGGTGGTGCGGGAGCGGACCCCGATCACACTCCTGACCGCGACGGCTCCCGCGCCCGTGTATCTGCGCAGCGGTGACCCCGGCCCCGCCATCGACGGTCTCTCCCATCTCGGCGAGCACGAACTGTCGGCGGTGCGCACGTTCCTCGGCCGCCTCGGGATTCGACCCGACCAGCGCGCCGATCTGGCGGGAAGGCTGGCCGTGCGGCTGCTGGACCGGATGGAGCTCCCCCCCGGTGCGCCCGAGCGGATGTGGCCGCCAGAGCTCTTCCTGGAGCGGCTCTACCTGCAGATCGCGCCGCGCTACGCGCCCTACCCCTACCCCGTGACGGGTGCGCCCCCTCCCCGCGTGCCATGAACCTGGAGTCGTTCTCCGCCGGCCGCCGCGCCCGCTGGGCTGAGCTGGAAACGCGAACCGCGGCGCTCGCCGGCAACCACCTCCGCAGCCTGGGGACCGCCGACATCGAGCGCTTCGCGGTCCTCTACCGGCGCACCGCGAGCGACCTCGCCATCGCCCGGCGCGACTTCCCCGACCAGGCCGTCACGGAGTACCTCAACTCGCTCTGCGGGCGCGCCCACGTGCTGCTCAACCGCGGCTCGCCCCCCAGGTTCCGCAACGCGATCGGGTTCTTGGCGACCGGTGCGCCCCGAGCCTTCCGGGCCAATGCCGGGTACTTCCTCGCCTCCCTCGCCTGCCTCCTCTCCGGGGTGATCGCGGGCTGGCTCGCCTACGACCTCCGGCCGGACCTGCGCGGGCTCCTGGTGCCCGACTCCCTCTTCGCGGAGATGGCGCAGGGAGGCTCCGGGATCACCCTCCCCCAGCCCTTCCTGGCCGACCCCAGCATCTTCCTGCACAACATGGAGGTGGCCCTGCTCATCCTCATCCTCGGCCTCTGCTTCGGAGTGCCCGCCGCCCTGCTGATCTTCCTCAATGGCTGGAGCCTGGGAACGCTGGGAGCCGCCATCCACGCCGGCGGCTACGACTACGCCTTCTGGTCGCTGATCGCCGCCCACGGGGTGCTGGAGATGAGCATCTTCGTCACCGCCGGCGCGGTGGGCCTGCGTCTCGGCGACGCGTTGCTGCGGCCCGGAATGCTCCGGCGAGCCGACGCGCTCGCCCGTGCCGGCCGGGAGACCCTGGGGCTCGCCCTCGCCGTGATCCTGCTGCTGGTGGTCTCGGGGACCCTGGAGGCGTTCGTCTCTCCGAGCGGAATGCCCAGCGGGGTCAAGATCGCCATCGGCCTGACCGTCGGGGCGTGCTTCTACTCCTGGATGCTGCTCGCCGGCCGCGAGCGACGGGCCCTCCCCCGCCTCGCCCTGGACGCCGCGGCAATGGATCACCTCCCCGAGGGGCGGGTGGCGCTCAGCGGCTGAAGGTGCCGGCTGGGGGGCGAACGGCCTCGCGTAGACTGATCCGGATGGAGGTCGTGCGCATCCGCCCCCGTGGCTACTGTCACGGTGTGGTCGAGGCGATCCGGCTGGCCAAGAGGGTCGGCGCCGAAAGCGACGGCAAGCCGGTGACGATGCTCGGCTACCTCGTCCACAACGAGCACGCCACCCGCGAGCTGGAGGACGCCGGTGTCCGCCTGGTGGCGGAATCCGACCGGATGAAGGGCCTCGCGCAGATCACCGAGGGCACGGTCATCTTCACCGCCCACGGCATCTCCCCCCAGGTGGTGGACGCCGCCCGCGAGCGTGGCCTCACCATCGTGGACGCGACCTGCAGCGACGTCACGCGCACCCACGACCTGGTCCGCGAGCTGACCGCGCGCGGGGTGCACGTCATCTACATCGGCAAGCGCGGCCACCCCGAGCCGGCAGGAGTGATGGGCGTCGCGCCGGACAACACCACGCTGATTGAATCAATTGAAGAGGCAGATGCCCTGGAGTTCGCCCCCGGGACCCGTCTGGCGGTCACCTGCCAGACCACGCTGTCGATGTGGGACACCCAGGCCATCATCGACCGCCTCACCGAGCGCTTCCCCGAGATCGAGGTCCACAACGAGATCTGCCGAGCCACCCAGGAGCGCCAGGAGGCGGCGGTGCTGGCCGCCGACGACGTCGACTGCGTGGTGGTGGTGGGAAGCCGGCGGAGCAGCAACAGCCGGCGCCTGGCCCAGGTCGTCGAGGAGCTGGGACACAAGCCCGCGTTCCTCGTCGACACCGCCGCCGAGCTGCGGCCGGAATGGTTCCGGGGCATCCGCAGGGTCGGAGTCACCTCGGGAGCGTCGACGCCGACGCAGCTCACCCGCCAGGTGGTCGCCGCCCTGGAGGCGATGCCCGACGCGGAAGAGGTGACCGCCCCGAGCTGAGCACGGGCTCCACCGGGACGCTGCGGCGGCGGCAGCCCGGCGCTTGTCGTGGCCGGCGATCGGCTACGAAGCGTTGACAAACAACCCAGTGCCCGGGCGGCGACCTAATCTGCACCCATGCGTTTCGGCGGCAGCCAGATCCCCATCCGCCTGCGCGTGGCGCGGACCATCCTCTACTGCCAGGCGGCCATCATGGTGCTGATCGCGATCTTAGCCCTCGAGGTCCTCATCATCGGCGGCGCGAGCACCGGGATCTCGCTCACCGGGGTGGTGGACAAGCAGGCGCTCACCGGGAGCGGGGTGACCGCGCTCGCCCTGGTCCTGGTCGTCATCGGCATCGTCCTCGTCGTCGTGGAGCAGCAGGTGGTGGCGCGTGGCGCCAGTGCCCGGCCGCTGCTCGCCGTCGCCGAAGTCGCGCTCGCCGTCTACCTGATCGGCTTCGTGACGAACTCGGTGGAAACGTGGGTGTTCGGGCCGGCAGCCGGAGCGGCCATCCTCCTCCTCCACTACTGGCCGGAACTGCATGCGTACTTCTTTGCCTCGGACTCCACCACGCCGGCGACCGCCATTCCCGTCGGGCCTGCCCCCGCCGCGCCAACGGACGCCCCCACGCCACCGGTGTCCGCCGACCCGCCCGTCAACGCCGACCTGCCGGGCGGCGCCGCGGAGCCGAATTCGGACGTGACGGCCCGACCCACTCTATAGTCGCTGGATGCGGCAGGCCGATCCTGTCGCCGCCCCGACCACCCGACAGGAGCACATGCAGATGCAACGACCACGTGCCCCCGGATCGCTCATCCTGGGGCGAGTCCTGCTGCTCGTCGAGAGCGTACTGTGGCTGCTCGGAGCGGTCGCCGTCGCGGGAGTGGGGGCCTGGTTCCTCTCGGCCGGGGGGGCGCTCTCCAACCGCCTGCAGCAGCTCGGCTATTCCGGCGCCAACGTCTCGGCGGCGGCCGGGGTCGTCGGCGGGACGGTGCTCGCCTTCGCGGTGGTCATCCTGGTGATCTCGGTCATCGGCATCTGGGCGGGTGCGGCGATGGGCCGCCTCACGAGCGGGCCGCGGGTGACCGGCATCGTCCTCGCCTCCCTGGGCCTCCTGATCGGGATCGTGAGTGCGCTCGGCACCTCCCAGGCCACCGTCCACGCGGGGACGTTCCGCAGTACGCCGATCCCCGGCATCGTCATCATCGTCGTCAACCTGCTGATCATCTGGGGCCTCGGCTTCAGCGGGAAGACCCGGGCGGCCTTCCGGAGCCTGCCGCCTCCCACCGGCTATCCCGCGATGGCGCCGGCAGGGTACGGGCCGCCCCCGGCATATGGCCAGCCCGGTGCCTCCGACGCCTTCCCGCCGCCTCCGCCACCGCCTCCCCCGCCGCCTCCGCCCAACGCACCCGCGGACGGCGCGTACGCATTCCCCCCGCCGCCACCCGCGCCGTAGCCGGAGCGTGGCGTCATGTATCGACCGCCGATTCCGGGCTCGGTGACCGCGGGGCGGGTGCTGCTGATCACCGAGGGCGCGCTCTGGCTCCTGCTCGGAGCCCTGGTGGTTGTCGTCGGCGTCGTGGTCATCGCCGTGGGGAAGAACCTCTCCGTCACCGGCATCAACGGCCAGATGAACTCGCTCAGCGGTCCGGCCGTCGGTGTCGGGGCCGCCGTCGTCGCGTTCGGCGCGGTCCTCGTGGGACTCGCGATCGCCAGCATCTGGTCGGGCGCGGCGATGGGCCGGCTCACCGGAGGGCCACGGGTCACGGGCCTTGTGCTGGCATCGCTGGGCCTCATCGTCGGGATCCTCTCGGCCGTCGGCGGATCGCAGTCCTACGTCGACGCCAGCAACGGAACGACGTTCCAGTCGACTCCGATACCCGGCCTCATCCTCATCGTCCTGAACGTGGCGATCATCTGGACGCTGGGCCTGACCGCGAGTGCGCGGGCGGCCTTTGGCGGGGTGCGTGCCGGCGCCGGCCACCCGATGCCGCCACCGCCCGGTTATGGCCCACCGCCCGGATATGGCCCACCGCCCGGCTATGGCCCACCGCCCGGATATGGCCCACCGCCCGGCTATGGCCCGCCACCCGGGTACCCACCATCACCCAATGCTCCGCCACCCTGGCCGCCCAGCCCGTACTCCACGCCTCCCCCTCCGCCGGGCTCCGCACAGGGCGACCCGACCGCTCCGCCGCTCGGGGCACCCACCGGCCCCGCCTACCACCCGCCCGGGTCGCCCCCGCTTTCGCCACCCACTGACCCGCCCACGTCAGAGACGTGAGCTGCGCTTGAGCTCCAGGTAGCGGTTGACCAGGCGCGGGGAGAGCGTCCGGGCGTCGGCGTCGAGTGTCTCCACGCCGCTCCGACGGAGCAGCTCGAGGGTCTGCTCGCGATCGGCCACCAACCCGCTCGCCACCGCACGGGCGTAGGTGGAGGGCGCGTCGACCGGCCGGGCCCGGGCAGTGTCCTCCAGGGCGGGGTCGCGGACCGTGATCACGAGCGGCAGGTGCTGGCGGCGCAGCCGGGCGCACTGCCGGACCAGGGCCTGGCCCTGGTCCGGGTCGAGGACGTCGGTGAAGATCACGATCAGCGCCCGGCGCCGCTGCCAGCGACTCAGCTGAGCCAGCGCCTCGTCGTAGTCGGCCTCCACCTCCCCGGCACGGAGTGGGCGCACCGCATCGAGGAAGCGCCGCATCTGCAGCCTCCCGGGTCGAGCCGGAAGGGTGACGGTGACCTGGTCGGCGAAGGCGAAGAGCCCGACCCTGATCCCCGGTGGCGAGGGCCACGTGGATGAGCAGCAGGGCGGCGTTGATGGCGTGGTCCAGCTTGGTCAGGGCCCCCGCCCCCACCCCCATGAGCCGGCCATGGTCGAGGCAGACGATGACCGGCTGGGCACGCTCGGGGATCAGCTCGGTTGCCATCAGCCGCCCGGTGCGCGCAGTTGCCTTCCAGTTGATGCGGCGCTGGGGATCGTCGGGGACCGCCTCCCGGATCCTCTCGAACTCGGTGCCCTCCCCCGGCCGCCGCTGGGTGCGCACCCCCAGCTCGGCGAGCTGGCCGCGCCGGGCCAGGGCCTCGTAGACGCGGATGGCCGTCGAGATCGGCGTCGATCCGGACCGTCCCCCCCTCGCCGACCGAGGACTGGCGCAGTCCGAGGCGCCAGGGTCCCGGGCAGCGGATCACGGTGGCGCCGAACCTCTCCTCGCCGCGCCCCGCCGGGGTCACCGTGTAGCGCAGGGTGCCGGGCAGCCCAAGGCGGCCCGCCGGCCCCTCCGCCGCGAGCCGGGGTGGGTATTCGTCGCGGACCTCGGCGGGGAGGGGCCGCCGAAGGCGGCGACGCACTCCGATATGAACGGTCACCGAATTCGGCCGGCCGACGGAGAGGATCTCGTCGTGCTCCCGGGTCGCGCTGAGGCGATCCCGCCCGGGGGCACGGCGCCAGTCGATGAAGACGGCGAGGGCGGCGACCGCAAGGACGGCGACGCCGGGGAGGAGCAGGCCCGGGTACGCCGTAGCGCCTGCCAGGGGGACGAGAGCGACGAGAAGGAGCGCCGCCCCCCACCGGGTCATGGGCGCCGCTCGGTTCCGCCGATCTCGGTGCCGGCGCCGATCACCGGGGGATCGGCACGCGGTTCACGGCCCGCTCCACCGCCGCCACCTCGCTGACGCCCTGAATCTCCGCCTCCGGGCGGCGGATCAGCCGGTGGCGGAGCGCCGGGACGCAGATGTCCTTGACGTCCTCGGGGGCCACGAAGTCCCTGCTCCGCAGCGCCGCCATCGCCTTGCCCCCGAGGAGGAGCGCGATCGAGCCGCGCGGGCTCGCCCCCAGGGTGAGGTCGGGGCTCATCCGCGTCGCCGCCACGATCTGGCCGATGTAGCCGACGATAGCGTCGCTCACCGTGATCTTGGCGACCTCGCCGCGCGCCGCGTCGAGGGTCGCCTGGTCCACCACCGCGGCGATCCCGGCCGCCGCGAGGTCGTGGGGGTCGAACCCCCGGTCAAAGCGGCGCAGCATCTCGGCCTCGGCGTTGGGGGACGGGACCTGGACCTCGAGCTTGAGGAAGAAGCGGTCGAGCTGTGCCTCCGGAAGTGGATACGTCCCCTCGTACTCGATCGGGTTCTGGGTGGCCACCACCAGGAAGCGGCCGCCCAGGGGCATCCGCTGGCCGTCGCTCGTGACCTGGCGCTCCTCCATCGCCTCGAGGAGAGCGGCCTGGGTCTTGGCGGGAGCGCGGTTGATCTCGTCGGCGAGCAGGGTGTCGGTGAAGATCGGCCCGGGGCGGAACGCGAAGGTGCCGCTGTCCGGGCGGTACACGTTGGTCCCGATGATGTCCGAGGGAAGCAGGTCGGGCGTGAACTGGACCCGCTTGAAGCCGGCGTCCATCGACGCCGCGAGGCAGCGGGCCATCAGCGTCTTGGCGGTCCCCGGGACCCCCTCGAGCAGCACGTGCCCGCGGCAGAGGACGGCGAGCAGGAGGCCGTCGATCACCTGCTGCTGCCCGACCACGGCCCGGCCGATGGTCGCCTGGACGGTGCTGCGGAGGTCGGCGGCGGCGGGCATCGGGAGGCATTGTCGCAGCCAAACCGAGTGCCCGGGTGGACTCCGTCACCACGACCGGGGCGCGGGGGTGCTCAGCGGATCGCGGCCACGCCCCACTCGGATTCGAGCGCGTCGACACGGCGGGCCAGCCCGAGCAGCTCGCCCTCCGAGGGACGACCGCCGGCCATGACCCGCGCCTCCCCGAGGAGGACGCCGGCCGCGCGCGCCCGCTCTTCCCCAAAACTCGCGAGCGCCGCCACGAAATCGGTGTCCGGGAGGCGGGGCTCGACCCCGGTCACCCTCCCCACCCGGAGCTTGAGCTCCTCGGCGTAGCGCCCCGCCACCGCCCCCCGCTCGTGGGTGCGCGAGAGGAGGTGGCCGACCGCGTCGATGTGCTCGAGGACACTCGGAACCCGTCCGGGGTCACGCCGGGGGAGCGGCCGGCCTAGCCGGCGGCCGCTGGTCACCAGGTAGACGAGGGCGGTCACCAGGGCGAGCAGCGCGGCGGCGAGGAGGGGGCCCTGGAAGACGGCGGTCAGACCCTGGTCCGCGGTCCCGGCGGCCCCGAGATGATGGATCTCGTCGAAGCCGATCCGATTGCCGCGAGCGTCCTGGACCAGCCCCAGGATGAAGGGGGCGGAGGCCCCCCGCCGGAGCCCGTCGTTGCTCAGGGGGTAGTCGCTCCCGATGAGGTAGAGACGGCCGGCGCCGACCTGGACGGCGACGGCCACCGGGTCTGTGGCGCTGCCCAGGAGGGGCACGAGGCTGCCGCCACCGCCGGAGAACGCCCAGACGTTCCCGAGAGGGGACTCCCCGGATGGAACGAGCGGGACGCTGCCGACGCCGGTGCTCCCCGGGTACGGCTGGCTGGGGGAGGCGGCGCTGGCGGCGGAGGCCTCCGCGTCGATCCCGAGCGGCTGGAGCACCGCCGCCGCCGCGGTGGGGTCGACGACGGCGAGGATCGCCTCTCCGCCACCGCGTAGGAAGGCTGTCAGGATCGCGTCGTCGCTCGCGGTGTAGGCGTACTCGTCGAGGGGCGCGGCCGATACCAGCACGTCGGTGCCCCCGAGGGTGAACTCGGAGTCGATGCGGTCGACGTTGTCGCCGACCGCCTGCAGCCAGTCGTAGAGGGCGAGGGTCCCGACCTTGTCGTTGCCCGTGCTGGTGTAGTCGTCGTCCCCCCCGGGCCCCGGGGCGGCGATGACGAGGACCACCACCAGGATGGCGAGCACCGCGACGAGGATGGCGACCGGCGTGGCCGTGGAGCGCCTCATGCCGGTGGACGGCCCCGGCCAGAGAGCCCGCGGATCGCCTGGCACTGGCCCCGCAGCTCCTCCCAGCGGTCGGCGTCGACGGGTGCCTCCGAGTACCAGGCGCGGTCGAATCCCGCCGCGGCGGGCCCAAGCCGGGCGGACAGCTCGGGGTCACCCCGGGCGTGGGCGAGCAGCTCCGGGGTGGTCCAGGCCGGCTGCACCGGCAGCCTCCCGCGCTGGACCAGGCTCGCCAGAGCACTGCGGAAGGCGCGACGGACGGCTTCGCGGAAATCGCCCCGCTCTGACGCCGCCAGGGCTCCGGCCCACTCCACCTCCGCGTCGGACCCGGCCGGGACAGTCCCCGGGTCGACCGTCGGATCTGGTCCCGAGGCGATGACCTGCCGGACGCGCCAGGCGGCGATCGCCACCACCACAGCCAGGACGAGGCCCGCCAGGAGGATGGTCCCGAGCGGTCCCAGGGTGCCGACCACGCGGCCCAGGAAGCTGGCGATGTCGTCGAGCAGTTGCTGGGCCCAGTCCGGGGGCGGCGGTTGATCGAGGTTGGCGAAGGTCGGGGAGTGNNCCGAGCAGACGCTCCGCGCCTGCGATGTCGCCGCTCTGCAGGTCGGAGATGATCGGATCGAGCGCGGCGGTCGCCCCGTCCGCAGATGCGAGTGCCTGGAGCTGCTGCTCCGACGCCGGGACGGAGGAGCCCGTCCCGATCTCGGTCCGGACCTGGCGGAGCTGGGCGACGTAATCGGCGCTGCAGCCCGACGCCGCGGCCGGGACGGCACCCCCCAGAAGGGCGGTGGCACCGAGGAGGAGAGGCAGGAGGAGGAGGGTGCGGCGGCCAGGTATCACGGTCAGATCGACTGGGCGAGCATCTCGATATCGAAGGCCTCGCGGCGGATCCGGATGTCGTAGTAAAGGAGGGTGAGCAGGATGAGGATGAAGGGCGAGGTGAAGATCTGGACGACGCCGTCGGCGAGCACCTCGATCGCCGTCCGGGTGGCGAGCGGCGCGGCGCTGGCCACCAGGCCCGTGAGCTGGGTGAGGATCTCGCTCAGGATGCCGCTCACCAGCGCGATCACGATGTAGAAGAGGACGATCCGCCAGAAGGAGCCGTGGGTCAGCCGCATGCTCCGGCGGAGGGCGGCCACCGGCGAGAGCCTCTCCAGGACGACGGTCTGGATGCCGAGGCAGAACCTGACGTAGGTGAAGATGAAGAAGACGAGCCACGCCACCAGGAGCAGCAGGAACACCCCCGCGGCGGCGGCGCCGGAGCCCGACAGCGCGACCAGGAGAGTCAAGAGGGTGGCGCCCACGAGCGGGCCGATCCAGATCCCCAGCTCCAGCACGACGTAGCCGATCAGTGCTCGGATTCGATGCCACGCCGTGCTGAGCGCGGGACCCACGCCGGACGGCCGATCCAGGTACTCGTCGCTCACCACGCGGATGACCGCTCCCTGAGCCACGGGCAGCAGCAGAAGGTAGTAGGCGAGGGAGATGGCGAAGACGATGATCTCGGCGGTCAGCACGGGCCCCAGGGCGTTGAGGGCGGCTGCCGAGGTGGCCGGCTGGGGTTGCGAGGAGTAGGAGAGGATGGTCCCGAGCGCGGTTTGCTCGAAGAAGAACTGGACGGCGAGGTAGGGCAGCTGGAAGATCGCGGTGATCGCCAGGATGACCAGGAACTTGCGGCGGTAGACCGTGAAGGTCGAGTCGAGGATCTCACCGAACGACTGAGCCCGGAACCGGCCTGAGCCGGCGACGGGGGGGGCCCATGCCCAGGTGGGGAATCCCGCGGAGGGATGGCCGGGAGGGCCGTAGCCGGGAGGAGGGCCGTAGCCAGGAGGAGGGCCGTAGCCCGGGGGCGGGCCGTAGCCGGGGGGCGGGCCGTAGCCGGGAGGCGGCCCGTAGCCCGGAGGCGGCCCGTAGCCGGTAGGCGGCCCGTAGCCGGGAGGCNNCCGGAGGCGGCCCGTAGCCGGGGGGAGGGGGAGACCCAGGCGGCGGCAGCGAGCCGGACGGCGGGTATCCCGGGGGAGGCGTGGGAGCGCCCGTCTCGGACATCGGCCCATTGTCGGCTACGCCGGCGGCGCCTGGGTCCGGCCCTCACCTCCTGTTGCAGCCTGACGCGAGAGCCGGTGGTCCCGCCTCAGGGCGCCGGCGACCCCGCTGCAGGCCCCGAGCTGTCCCGCCGCCTCCGGAAGGCGAGGGCCTGGAGCACCCGCTTCACCCCGGCGTTGTCGACGACCATGCGGGGACGCTGCTTGCTGTCCCGCCGCCGGTTTCGCGCTCGCTCGCGGTCGTCCAGACCGTCGGGCTCGTCGTCAGTGGCCATGATGTGACTGTATCGCGAGGCGCCCGGCCCGTCCCCACCCGAGCCCGCCCCCCACTCAGGACCCGGGGCTGTCGAGATCGAGGTGGCTGAACAGGCGGGATAGGCGCTCGTTGAACTCGACGCCCACGGCGACGAGGAAGAGCTCCAGCGGAAGCTGCCCGATGCCCTCCCTGTCGTGCTCGGGCAGCACCGACGGTCCCCCGGAGGAGATCACCCAGAGCCGGTTGCTGAACCTCGGGTGGCGGTCGACCAGGGCTCGGAGCCCGCGGCGAGAATGGGTGGAGGACGTGGCGATCTCAAAAGCCATGGGCTTCTCGGGATCGTCGTGAATGAGGTCGACCTCGAGATCACCGTCGCGCCAGTGGAAGCACCGCACGCCGGTGAGCAGGGAGAGGCAGTAGAGGTGGGACGCAGCCATGTTCTCGTAGAGCTGCCCCATCTCCACGAGATTCTGCAAAGGCCCGAGACCGCGCTCCAGCGCCGCGTTGCGCACCGCGCCGTCGTAGAAGTAGAGCTTCCGGCCTCGACGCTGCCGTGAGATCTCGCTGCCCGAGTAGTTCGAAAGGGTGAAGAGCACGTAGGATCGTTCGAGGTAGCTCAGGTAGTTCTCGACGGTCGGCTCCGCCAGCCCCAACTGGCCGGCCATCTTCCTTGGACTGAGCAGGCCCGTCATCTGCCCGGCGGCAACGTACAGCAAGCGCTCGAGCTGCATGGGACTGTCCACTCCGAACGACTGCGGGATGTCCTTGTAGATCGCGCGCTCGACGACATCCGCGCGCAGCACACGCTGCGATTCCAGCAGCCTCTCGGTGTCACTGGCCGGCCGATCCAGGAATCGCGCAAGCAGCTCGGGGAAGCCGCCGGTGAGGAGCAGCTCCCGGTAGGCTTCGGCGAGCACCGGACTCTCCAGGTGTGACGAGATCACCCGGGTCATGGTCTCGTCGAGCGATCCGGCACCGACGACGTCGATCCGGTGCCCTCTCAGGTCGAGATACTCGGTGAGCAGGTAGGGGGTCAGGTAGCGCTCCTCCCACCTTCCCACCCCGGCCTCCGGATGCTGCCGGCGCAGAGCGCCCACCGCGCTCGAGCTCCCGACGATCCTGACCGGCCAGCGCTCGTCGAAGAACGTCTTCAGCCACAGCATCCAGTCCTTGGCGTACACGAGCTCGTCGAGGAACAGGTACACGTCCTCCTCACCGCCGGCCACCTGCAGGGCCGCGCTGACCAGGGTCCCCAGTGGCAGGTCGAGGAAGAGAGGGTGATCCAGGCGCAGCCACCAGATCCGCCGGGCGGGGACCCCGGCGGCCAGCAGGTGCCGGACCGTCTGGTACATGACCGTGGTCTTCCCCACGCGGCGGGGCCCCAGGATCACCTGGAAGCGGCGGAAGTCGTCCCGGAGGAGCGCCGCGGTGATTCCGGCGACGAGCGGTCGCTCGGTCGGCGGCGCCAGGGCGTCGGGGACCAGCTCGGTCGCCATCCAGGGATTCTGCTGGATCAGCGCGTCGGCGAGGTCAACCCCGGACGGTTCCCAATTGGCCAAGCTGCGTCCCTCAGGAAATGGCTATCTGCGCATTAGCCTATTCTTCCGATTGGCTAATGTCAACCATAAGCAATAGCCACACACCAGCACCTTGCCTACGACCACCGCACGTCACCCTTCGGAGGCCTGCCGGGGGAGGCGCGGCCGATGATTGCGGCTAGATGGCGGCCGGGTGGAGCCGGTGGCCGCGGTGCCCGAGGATCACCCCCACACTGATGGCCGCCGCCACCGCCGTGACCGCGGCAGCGCCGCCGATCACCGCGGCGCCGCGGCCGTCGATCCGCTGCCAGAGGTGACGGTGGGCTCTCAGGGCGGCGTCCAGCTGGAGCAGGGACTCCGCGTAGATGCGGTCCCGGTCGGCGGGGGTGAGGCAGCCCACCCGGTAGGCATCGCCGATCTCCGCGGCGAGCTGCACGAGGCCCCGGAGCGAGGGCGGCAGGTCCTCGATGTTCGCCCCGATCCGCTGGCGGTTGAGCGCGGCATCGAGCCGCTCCACGTCGTCGATCATCCCCGGTCCTCCGCCCGTCCTGGCGGGACGATCGGGAGACGCCGCCGGTGCTGCTCTCCGCGGGACCCGGCGGCGCGGCGCGTCTCCTCGGGCAGCGGTGCGCCAAAGCGCTTGCGCAAGGTGGTGAGCGCGCGGAAGGTGAGCAGCTTCACCGCCCCCTCGCTGCGGCCCATGATCTCGGCGATCTCGCGGTTGTGCATCTCACCGGCGAAGCGCAGCGCCACCGCCTGGCGCTGATCGTCGGGGAGGGATCGGACGGCGGCGCGCACCTCGGCGACGCGATCGCTCTTCTCGACCTCGTCGAGCGGCGACGGCTCGTCGCTCGCCAGCCCCGGAGCCAGCTCGATCCAGGCCGGCCGGCGCCGCTGCCGGGCGACCAGGTTGGAGGCGACCCGGTAGAGCCAGGACGAGTAGGGCACGCCGCGCCATTCGAAGCGCGGCAACTCCTCCAAACCCTTGGCGAAGGTGGCGGCGGTCACGTCCTCGGCGAGCTCCCGATCCCTGGTGAGGGTGTAGGTATAGGCGAAGATCTGGTCGACGTAGCGTTCGTAGAGCGGCGCGAACGCCGCCCTGTCCTGCTGCGCCGCCAGGATCAGCTGACGCTCCTCCTCGAGCTCGGCATCGGTGCGACGTGCGATGTCAGCGCCTCCCTCGAGGTGTCATCCAGCAGAAGCCGACCGGCTGGGGGCCGTTACGGAAGGCGGATGCAGCTCCGCCGACGATGGGGATGAAGCCCGGCGGAGGCGGCGCCATCCCTTCTCGCGAGCTCACCCCCGGAGCAGCCCGAGGCGGCGACCCGCATCGGCGAAGGCATCCAGGGCGCGGTCCAGCTCCCCCCCGGTGTGGGTGGCGGTGACGATGGTCCGGACCCGGGCCTTGCCCAGGGGGACGGTCGGGAAGCCGATCGCCTGAGCAAAGACGCCCCGCTCCATGAGCAGGTCGGAGAGCTGGGTGGCGATGGGTGCCTCGCCGCACATGACCGGGGTGATCGGGGTCTGGCTGGCTCCGGTGTCGAAGCCCAGCTCGGAGAGACCCTGCTTGAAGTGGCGCGTGTTCTCCCACAGCCGCTCGATCAGCTCGGGCTCCGATTCCAGGACATCGATGGCGGCGATGCAGGAGAGGGCCACCGCGGGCGGATGGCTGGAGGAGAAGAGGAAGGGGCGGGCCTTCTGGATGAGGTGGTCGCGCACCGTCTGGCTGGCGGCAACGTATCCGCCCACCACCCCGACCGCCTTGGAGAGGGTGCCGATGTTGAGCGCCACCCGCCCATGGAGGCCGAAGTGGTCGGTGCTCCCCCGCCCGTGGTCGCCGAGCACGCCGGTGGCGTGGGCGTCGTCGACCATCACCGCCGCCCCGTGGCGCTCGGCGCGCTCCACCAGGCCGGGGAGGGGAGCGATGTCCCCGTCCATGGAGAACACGCCGTCGGTGACCAGGAGGATGCGCCGGTACCCCTTGGCCTGCGCCTGCGCCAGCGCCCGCTCCGCATCGTCCAGGTCGCAGTGCTCGTAGAGGATGCGGTCCGCCTTGGTGAGCCGGATGCCGTCGATGATCGAGGCGTGGTTGAGCTTGTCGCTGACGACGACATCGCCCTCCTCGAGCAGCGCGCTGAGGACACCGACGTTGACGGTGTACCCGCTCTGGAAGACGAGCGCGGCCTCGGTGCGCTTGAAGGCGGCGAGGCGCGCCTCGAGCTGCTCGTGGACCAGCTGGGTGCCGGCGATGGTACGGACGGCGCCGGTGCCGGCACCCCACTTCCGCGCCCCCTCGACGGCCGCCTCGACCAGGCGGGGGTGGGTGTTGAGGCCGAGATAATTGTTACTGCTGAGGTTGATCAGCCTCTGGCCGGCGATCGTCACCTCATGCCCCTGCGGGGACTCCAGGACGCGGAGCGGGTGGTAGAGGCCCTGCTCGCGGAGCCGGTCCAGATCGGCGGAGAGCGACCGGTCGAGTGCCTGGACGGCCTCGGAGGGGCGCGGGATCTCAGTCATGGCTGCAGCGACACCTTGCCACAGCGTCCGGACTTGATGAGCCGGATCGCCTCCTCGATGTCGGCCATGGCGAAGCGGTGGGTGATCAGCGCCTCGGCGTCGATCGCGCCACTCCGCAGGTACCGGGAGGTCTCCTCCCAGGTCGCGAAGAGCCGGCGGCCGGTGACGCCGTGGAGGGTGACTCCGCGCATCACCACGTCCTGGGAGAGGTCGAGGCTGGTCGGCTCGTCGCCGATGCCGAGCAGGGCGACCCAGCCGCCGGAGCGGACCGACCGGGTGGCCGCGACGACCGCTGCCGAGGCTCCGCTCATCTCCAGCGCGCAGTCGACCTCGCCACCCGCGGCCCGGCGGACCTCCGCCTCGGCACTCCCCTCCCCGGCTTCCACGAGGGCGTCCGCCCCCATCCTGCCGGCCAGCTCGAGGCGGTACCGATTGGGCTCCACGGCGATCACCCGGGCCGCCCCCCGCGCCTTGGCGACCGCGACCGCGGCGCAGCCGATCGGGCCGCAGCCGAAGACGGCGACGGTGGCGCCCTCCAGCTCTCCGTACGAGCAGGCATGGACGGCGTTGCCGAAGGGCTCCATGGCGGCGGCGACGGCCGGGGCCATCTCGGGCCCGACCGGCCAGACGTTCTCGGCGGGAAGCGCGACCAGGCCGGCGAACCCGCCGTCGGCGTCGACACCCAGGATCCTGGTGGCGGCACAGACGTGGAAGTCGCCGCGCAGGCAGGCGGGGCAGCGGTGGCAGACGAGGTGGGATTCGACCGCGACCCGGTCGCCGACCCGTGCCCGGCCCTCCGCCCCCTCCCCGAGCGCGATCACCTCGCCGCAGATCTCGTGACCCATGATCCGGGGCAGGTGGACCCGGGCCCGTGCCCAGGGGTTCCAGTCGTAGAGATGGATGTCGGTGCCGCAGATGGAGGCGGCGAGCACCCGGAGGAGGACCTCGCCGGGGCCGGCGGAGGGCTCGGGTGAGTCGGTGATGGAGACCCCCGGGCGGGGGGAGGCCTTGATGACAGCACGCACGGCGGCCCGATTATGGGCGCCGGACCGGCTCCGGCCCCTCGGCCGGTGAGGGAGCGGGGGCTGCCGTGGGACCTGGCGCGTGGGGCGCGGAGACCACCCTCTCGATCAGGGCGCGGAAATGGAGGAGGGTGGTGGGGACGAGCAGGGGCAGGCCGACCACGAGGTTGGCGAGGGTGACGGGCCCGCCCCAGACCTTGACCAGCATGCAGACGAAGAGGACGAGACCGGTGAGCATGGTGCTGTAGCGGCCCCAATTGGTCCGCACCAGCTCGGGCCTCCGCCGGAGGAGAAAGACGACCGGCGTGAGCAGCAGCGGGCCGATGTAGCGAACCACGATGAGGACGGCCAGCCACCAGGCGAAGATGCCCAGCCAGACACTCCCCACCGCGCCGACGCTGAAGAAGAGGGCGTCGGTGGCGGGGTCGATCGCCTTGCCGAGCTGGGTCACCGGGCCCCACCGGCGGGCGACCCAGCCATCGACGGCGTCCAGCATCCCGACGGATCCGCCGATGAAGATCCAGAGGATGAGCCCGAGGCGGTCCGGGAGCGACCAGGCGGTGCAGAGCAGGAGCGGCGGGCAGAGCCAGGCGCGGATCGCCGACAGCCCGTTGGGCACCCCGTAGACGTCGACCCGGCTGCCGTCGGGGCGGACCAGCATGGCGGCGCCCCCGGCCATGACCAGCGCCACCACCAGCCAGCAGCCGAGGGTCATGAGGCCGGCGACGACCCATCCACCGCCGTGCAGCTGGGCGATCACCAGGGTGAACGCCTCACCGGTGACCAGCCCGAGCGCGAGCCAGCCGTACAGCGAGTGGCGCAGCCCCGGGCTGGTGCGGAGCCGCTCTGACGACTGCGAGATGAGCCCGGCGAGGCCGGATGCTCCCGAGGTGACCGGTGCGGGAGCCCCTATTGGATCACCAGGCAGGTGATGGTCTTGAACACGCCGTCGGCGGCCTGGACCTTCTCCACGATCAGCTTGCCGATGCCGGCGATGTCGCGCGCCTCGACCTCGGCGATCACGTCGTACTCCCCGCTGATCGGGTCGGCCTTGAGGATCCCCTCCTGCCCCTGGAGCTTGTTGGCGACCTCCAGCGACTTGCCGGCGGTGGCGCTGATGAGCACGTAGGCGCGGACCATCTTCTCCCTCCGAGTGAGCTGCCCGGCGAATGTACCACGCTGTCGCGGGCACCCCGGTTAGCATGGACTCGTGTTGCTGGGCTGGAAATGGCTGGCCGTGATCCTGCTCGCACCCCTGCTCCGGAAGCTCGTCCGCTCCCGGCAGGCGGGACGGCCAGTGGTGGACATGCAGGGCGTCCGCTCCCGGGTGGCGTCGGCCCGGGAGCCGGCGGCGATCGCCGGCCTGGTGGTGGTCGTCGCNNGTCGCCGTGGCGGCGGTGTGTGCCCTGGCGGCGGTGCCGGAGGTCCGGGGGATCCGGCGAGGTCTGCACGCGCGGCGGCTCCGGCTCCATGGCGACGACGTGACCCACGAGCTGGACGGCACGCCGCCCCGGTAGAGGGGGAGCGGCGCCCGTTCCCCAACCGGCCCTGCCGCACCGCACAATCGCACCCATGGCGACGAGCAGCGGGCGCGGTCATCTCACGGCCATCACCGGCCTGGTCGCGGCGATGGGCGGGCCCATCGTCATCACCGCGCTCCTCAGCATGGTCGGGACCGCCTCGGCGCGCGACTACGTCTTTCTCTACCTGGGCCTGGTGGCGGTGCTCGGCACCCTGACCGGGCTCCGCTCCGCGCTCACCGCCGCCGCGCTCAGCTTCGTGCTGGTCGACTACTTCTTCCTCCCCCCCGTGCACAGCCTCGCCATCGCCGACCCCAGCGACCTCATCGACCTGGTGGTCTTCGCCGCGGTCGCGGTCGCGGCGGGGGGCGTCGGTTCGGGGCGCCGCCGTGCCCAGATCGAGGCGGAGCGGCTCAGCGCCCAGCTACTCCACTCCAATGCGCAGCTGGAGCATTTGGAGCGCGAGCAGGCGGAGGCGGCGGCGCTCGCGGTGCGGCTCGCCCAGACCCAGCAACAGGTGCGGGTGCTCGAGGCGTCGGACCGGCTGCGCTCCGACCTGCTCGCCAATGTCTCCCATGAGCTGCGCACCCCGCTGGCGAGCATCCTGACCGGCGCCACCGACCTGCTGGCGCGCCCGCGCCTCCCCGCCCCCGTACACGGCGATGTGGAGGCGATCATCGGCCAGGCTCGCCGCCTCGAGCGGCTCGTCTCCGACCTGCTCGACATGGCCCGCATCGAGGCACACGCCCTGACCCTCGACCCGGTGGAGATCGACCTGGGCGACGCCGTCGACGCGGCCGCCGCCCGGCTGCGCCTGGCATCCCCCGGGCGACCGGTGGCGATCGACCTGCCTCCCGACGGGCTGGAGGTGCTCGCCGACTGGGATCGGCTCGGTCAGATCCTCGACAACCTGCTCCAGAACGCCAACCGCCACGCGCCATCGGGGACGCCGATCACCGTCGAGGCGGCCCCGGGCAAGCGCTCGATGATCATCGTCCGCGTCATCGACCAGGGGCCCGGCGTGCCGGTGGAGCAGCGGGAGCGGATCTTCGAGCGCTTCGTGCGCGGTCTGCCCGGCGGGGAGACGGAGGCGCACGCCCGCGGTGCGGTGTCGCGCGGCACCGGGCTGGGGCTGGCCATCGTCCGGGGGCTGGTCGAGGCTCACGCCGGCCGGGTGTGGATCGAGGATTCGGAGGAGGGCGAGGGGGCGCACTTCGCGTTCACCCTCCCCGCGGCATCCCCCACCGATCCGCGGAGCTGAGGCCGCGTCGGACGGGTCGGGGCTACGCGTCGTTGGCGGCGACGACGTGCACGTCCACGTCGGCCACCAGCCGGATGAGGCGCCGGAGGGTCTTGGAGCTGCTGTTGCGGCCGCTCCGCATCACCAGGATCTCGGTGATCCGGTGACCGCGTGCATAGGTGGCGACGGTGGCGGCCACGTCGTTGCCGTCGATGGTCACGAACTCGCCGCCCAGCTGATGGGTGAGGGTGGCGTACCCGCCGAGCAGCCGCTTCTCGTCGTCGCTGCGCGAGCGGCGTCGCACCGAGACCGCGGTCAGGGCGTCATCCCGCCGGGCGGCGTGGGCGGCGGCCCGGCGGATGACGGCGTCCTGGCCGGGCCGGGGCGGGACCAGCACCAGGACGCGGGGGCGCGCCTCCCACGGCTCGTTGATCCGTGCCGTGCTCATGTAGGCGACCAGGCGCCGGTCGCAGTGCTCGGCGACGCGGCGGAGTGCCGTCTCGCGGAGTGCCCTGAGCACCTCGGGGCGGAACTCGCCCTGGAGGGCCTTGATGGCCTCGACGGGCGGCATGATCTCCCCCTGGCGCAGCCTCTCCTCCAGCTCGGCGGGTGGGACGTCGACCAGCTCGACCTCGTCGGCGGCGTCCACCGAGGAGTCGTCGAGAATGGGCCGGTCCGCCGGGCGGTTGAGCAGCGCCCCCATCAGG
>PLAX01000025.1 GCA_003135255.1 Candidatus Dormiibacterota bacterium
AGCGCAGAGAAGACGTCGCGGGTAGACTGAGGGTATTCCACGGCTCGGATGATAGGCACGGGCGAACAGAGAGGTGCGCGCCGTATGCCCGTTATGCGCCGATTAGTCCAATTGGCCTGCAAACGCTGGGTGGGCGAGGGTCAGTGAACGTCACCGGGCGGCTACGCGGTGGTGATCGACGCGTTGGAACCTCTAGTGAGACAATCGCGTACCACGTGCATTCCACCCCGCTGCGTGTTTCTTGAGGCCTTTGCGCTGGTCCTCGTAGGAACCGCCGCTTGCTCTCCCTGCTCAACTAACCGGGACTTCAGTATCTCCCTGGCCAAGGACAGCGGCGGAGAGAGTTCCCCCGTCACAGCGGCGGACTGGTTCGCCGTTTACGGTGGTGTCTGGTCGGACATTCCGACGACTGGCTGGCACCTGATCGGCAGCCCGGGGTCGACCACCGACGTACGGTCCGGCTCCATGACGCTTCAGGTGCTGCGGGGTACCGACGGCACGTGGCAGGTGGAGAGTGGCTCTGCCCCGGCGTGTTGACGTTGGACCCGGGCAGCTGCCAACTGCCCTGCCAGGTTGCGTGGTCCGGCCCCTGCCCGGCGGGTCGGCGGTATGCGAGAGCCAAGCTCTTCCGGACGTTGATCGAGTGGCAGTGACAGCACCGTGGCCTGCTCCCGTGTTGGGGTCACCTGAGCGGCGCGGCGGACGTAGATACTGAAAGGGGCAGCTTGCATCTTCCCCGGTATTGAGGGCGACGGAGTGAGGCTCCGATTCCTGGCCGGCATCGCGGTACTGACGGCCGCCTGCGGAACGGTCGACCACGCGTCGACGACGCCAACGCTCGCGCCCTCCGCGGCGTCGGCCACCTCCCCCAGCGCCACACCCAGTCCGGCGTCTCCTCCGGGAAAGGATTACCTGCCCCCGACCCCCTATCCCGCTTCGGCTGGACCGTACGTCATCGACCTGACCTGGGTCGGCGACTCCATGGGGTGGGCCCTGGCCGCGGTGCCCTGCGCGGGCCAGCTCTGCCCGGCGGTGGCGGCGACCACCGACGGGGGTGTCACCTGGCAGCCCCTGCCCAGCCCGCCCGTGTCGCTCTACGCCATCGCGGCGGCTCAAGGCGACTGTGAGCAGGGGGACAACTGCGTCAGCCACATCCGTTTCGCGACCTCGAAGATCGGCTATCTCTTCGGTCCCGGCCTGTTCATGACAGTGGACGGCGGCGAGAGCTGGCACGAGGTGACCAGCCTGCCGGTCGAGACCCTCGAGGCGGCCGGGGGAGACGTCTTCCGCGTTGTCTANNAGGGCAGCCAGACCATCTACCTCCCCATCTACGGCAACCCGGCGGGTGGCGAGCCGTTCACCACCCTCTTCCGGTCTCTGGACGGTGGCCAGACCTGGCAGGAGCTGGCCGACCCGTGCGTCAGCAAGACCGTCCTCGGGGACAGCGCCATCGACTTTGCCGCGGCGCCGGGCGGGTATCTGGCTGCTCTCTGCTTTGCGAACGGTGACCCTGGGGCACCGGCAGTCCTCACCTCGGGCACCAGCGGCTCTTCATGGGGAGCCCGGCTGCCGGTGCCGGTATCGTCCGCGGGTCTCATCGCTGCTCCGAGCTCCGGCACTCTGGTGGTCGGCCCCGCGACGACGTCCGGCGGAGGACCGTACACCTCAACACTGTCGGTCTCCACGGATGGAGGGCTCGATTGGACCACCGCCACCACCGACCAGGTGAATCTGAGCGCGGCACCGCTCGGCGCCAGTCTCTACCTCGGCTTCGAGGACACGAAGACCGGCCGCTGGGTCGGTGATGATCAGACGATCTTGACCACCACCGACGGTGGGACGAACTGGACGGCGCGGCCTTTCGTGATCGGGTAGGTGTGGCGATCCCGAGCCGCCTGTCCATCGCCGACTCAGGGCATGTCTTCCCTCATTACGACATGACGGGATACCGGGTGGCCCAGTGTTGGGGAATGACACTTGAGTGGCGCCGGGGACGTGACGACTGAAGTGGGATGACCCAAGCTCGCGAGCCTGCTAACCCCCCAGGGGACGGGCTTCGGGCAGTTGCAAGGTCGTCCCGTCGGCCCGGACGNNGAGTGTGCCCGGCGAGCCAGGAACAGAGCCCCGGAAGGTGGTGGGCTCCACCACGACGTCTCCGGAATCGGGCCGGGTCAGGAAGCTGCCCAGGGCAAGGTGGTCGCTCCAGAGTACCGCTCCGGTACTCCAGTCGACCAGCCGGTAGATGCCTCCCTGGTTGGTGCTATTGAACTCCTGCACGGTCAGCACCCGGCTGTCGTCGTCGCTGAAGGTGACGATGTCGTTGGGGACGGTGGCCAGCGCCCCTCCGGTGCTGCTGTCGTAGACCGTGAACTGGTTGGTGTTGGTGCTCGGCCCGGTCCCATTGATGGATCCTTCCGCGACGAGGGTGCCGTCCGCGGAGGCGATGGCACCTTGAGGGCCTTCAGCGGGTGGAGGGGGCTGCGGGGAGAACGCTGTGCTGGCGCCGCTGCTCAGGGTCACAACCTGCAGCGAGTTGGTCTCACCGACGAAGCTCTCGCCCACGACGGCGCGGTCGTCGGGGATGCTGCAAGAGAGGGCGGCCGGATCGCTCATGGGACCGTAATTCCCGAAACGCAGGACCCGGCGCGAACCCCCGGTCGCGGGGTCGTCGATGAAGAGGGCTCCTGGCTCGAACGTACTGCTCTGCGCGACGAAGTCGGCGCCACTCGGCTGGCGGAAGGAGCAGAGGTGACTGCTGTCGCGAGCCCACGTCACGTTGATATCGGCGCGGCCGATCGCCGTCGCCCCGGACGCCGGCCGGGCGCTCGTCACCAGGGCTGTCCCGTCCGGGGACTGGAGCGCACCGAGTGGCTGAGGGGAGCTGAACCGGATGCTGCCCACCTGGGCTCCCTCCCAGTCGTAGGCGACCAGCAGGTGGTCGTCCGTGCGGTCAAGGAACCAGATCGCCGGATTCTCGGCCGAGGCAACCGTACTCGGAACCTCGACGACCCACTGGTCCTGGGTTGAGGCGGAGTTACCGCTGCCGCCGCAGCCCGCCAGGGAAGCACCGGCAGCGATCGCCGCGGCCATCAGGACGCCCAGACCGCAAGGCCTCGAGTCGCCGGCCGACCTAGATTCGTTCATCGTCCCAGTGAAGGAGCCGTCGGCGGGAGCGCGCCATCGGTCGGGCCGCTGTCCCGCGTGACCCTATGGCGCCCTTACCGTGAGCGGTTAGTTCATGCGCACAGTTTGCACCAGGCCAGCGTGACATCACCCTGGCCTGGGCGACGCTCCTCTACCCGGAGGGCATGGCGTCCGTCAGCCGAAGCCACCGCTCGCAGTGACGTGATCACCGCCCGAAGCCTCGCCGAATCCTCTCTTGACGCGTATAGGGCGTACGCGTGCTTTCCTTGCTCCCTTCCGTGTTCTCCGACACCTCTCGCCTGCCCACGCGTTTGCG
>PLAX01000142.1 GCA_003135255.1 Candidatus Dormiibacterota bacterium
ACGGCCTCGACTGGAGCGAGCGGACAAAGATTGCGCAGCGCAATTGGATCGGGCGCAGCGAGGGCGCTCTCATCGACTTCAGGCTCAATGGCTGTGCCCTCCCTCAGGTGACGGTCTTCACGACCCGTCCTGACACCATCTTCGGCGCCACGTTCCTGGTGATCGGCGCTGATCATCCGCAGCTCGCCGACTTTGTCCGCGAGGACCGCCGTGCCGCCGTGGAGGAGTGGCGTGCGTCGCTGCCCCCGGCCGGCGCCGAGCCGGACTTCTCCGTCGGCATCGACCTCGGCACGGTCGCGGTGCATCCGCTCACCGGCGGGGAGGTCCCGGTCTGGGCCGCGCCCTACGTCCTCGGCGGCTACGGCACCGGGGCGATCATGGCGGTGCCCGGCCATGACCAGCGCGACTGGCAGTTTGCCCGCGCCCACGGTCTGCGCATCGTCGAGGTGATCGGCGGCGGTGACGTGGCGGTGGAGGCGTGGACCGGGGACGGGCCGATGGTCAACTCCGGTCAGCTCGACGGCACGCCCTCGCCGGAGGGCAAGCGGCGGGTGGTCGAGCTGCTCGAGGCGCGCGCCGCCGGGCGTGCCCACGTGCAGTTCCGGCTGCGCGACTGGATCATCTCGCGCCAGCGCTACTGGGGACCGCCGCTGCCGATCATCCACTGCCCGGTGCACGGTCCCGTCGGCGTCCCCGAGTCCGAGCTTCCCGTGCTGCTCCCCGAGGTCAAGGACTTCCGCCCGCTCGGCACCGGTGTCTCACCGCTCGCCCAGGTCGAGGCATGGGTCAACGTGCCGTGTCCCGTCTGCGGCGAGCCCTCCAAGCGCGAGACCGACGTCAACGACAACTTCCTGGACTCGGGCTGGTACTTCATGCGCTACCCGTCGACGGACTTCACGGACCGGGCGCTGGATCCCGAGCGGACCCGGCACTGGCTGCCCGTCGACATGTACATCGGCGGCAACGAGCACGCCGTGCTCCACCTCATGTACGCGCGCTTCCTGATGCGCGCCCTGCACGGGATGGGCCACGTGCCCACGCCGGAGCCGTTCACCCGCTTTCGGGCCAACGGCATGCTCACCTTCGGCGGCAAGGGCAAGATGTCGAAGAGCAAGGGCAACGTCGTCAACCCCGACACCTACATGGCCCGGCACGGCGCCGACGCTCTGCGCCTCCACGTGATGTTCCTGGGGCCGTTCCTCGAGGGTGGGGAGTGGAACGAGCGAGGAATGCTGGGCCAGAGCCGCTTCCTGGAGCGGGTGTGGCGATGCGTCCAGGCGGCGGCGTCGGACGACCTCTCCGACGTCGCGCGCGAGCGGCGCCGCCACCGGACCATCGCGGCCGTGGAGACCGCCATCCTGTCGCTCCACTACAACACCGCCGTCGCGGCGCTCCACGAGCTGGCCCACGGGATCGACGAGGAGGCGCGTGAGGCGAGGGCACGGCGGATCGACGCCCGCACCCTGGTGCAGCTGCTCGCGCCCTTTGCGCCCCATATCACCGAGGACCTCTGGGAGCGGCTCGGGGAGAGCGGCTCGGTGCACCGGGCAGCGTGGCCGGAGCACGACCCGGCGCTCGCCGAGGAGCCGCGGGTGACCATCGCGGTGCAGGTGAACGGGAAGCTGCGGGCCACCTTCGAGTGCGAGGCGGGGACCGCCGCCGCGGAGCTGGAGCGCCTTGCCCTGGCGCAGCCGCGGGTGGTCGAGCTGCTCGCCGGCCGGCCGCCGCGCAAGGTGGTGGCCGTGCCCGACCGGATCGTCAACCTGGTGGTGTGAGGGGAGGGGCGATCGCCTCCCTCCCGGTCAGCAGTTGTTGTAAGCGCTGCAGCTGGCGCTGTTGGCCGCGGAGACCGCCAGGGGAAGAAAGATGATCGCCAGCACCAGCCCGACCACGCCCAGGATCACACCGATCTTCGCCAGCCCGCGTCGGCTCCCGCTCGAGTTCCCGCCCCGGGTAAGGCTGACGGCGCCGAAGACGATCGCCAGGGTGGCGACCACGAAATCCGCGCCCATCAGCGTGTTGACCCCGGAGACGCCGGAATACGTCTGAGCGTCGATCACCGTGAGCTTGTAGAAGAACCAGTAGACGGTCGGGATCAGCGACATCGCCAGGCCGACGATCCCGAGCACCCCGGACGCAGTCGCCATCGCGGTGGAGGGAGTCGAGGGGGCGGAGGGGACTCCCCAGTACGGCCGGGCGTACGCGTAGGGGTAGGAAGGGGCTCCCGGGTATGGCGAGGCGGCCTGCGCACCGGGCGATGGCGGCGCCGAGCTCACCGGTTGCGGCGGGGTCGCGAACGGCTCCGGAAGGGATCCGGCCGGCTGCGGGGCGGCGGGGTCGGTCGCGGGCATGAGCGGGTCTCCTAGGCAGGGCCTGCTAGCAGCCGTAAGTGCACTGGGTGCCGCCGAAGCCGGCGTAGATCACGGCGTAGAAGATGAGCCCGAGCACGACGGTGACCACTCCGAGCACCAGACCTGCGATCGCCATCCCCCTGCCGGCGCCACCCCTCCGCCTGGCGGTGGAGATGCCGACTGCGCCGAAGATGATCGCCAGCGCCCCGAGCACCCAGTCGACACCGGGGAACCAAGACAGGAAGAGGCTGATGAGGCCCAGCACCAGCGCCGTGACCGCGTAGCCGTTGCCCGTCTGCGGAGGCGCGTACGGATAGGGCGCCGCGAAGGGAGGCGGCGGCGGATACGCGCCCGGCGGCACAGGGTACGGGCCTGCCTCGGGGGGGTAGGGGCTCGCCTCCGGTGGGTACGGGCCGTCCGGGGTCACGTCCAGCGGAACCGTGAAACCAGGGCTGGGCGGCGGCGGCGCGTCCCCGCCTGCGGTCGGGTCGGGGCCTGGGGGCAGGTCAAGTCCGGACATGGTCTCTCCCGGGCACGCCATGGGCCGGGGCCGCACCCCGGGTGCGCGGATTATGCGCTGATCAGGAAGCGGCGTCCAAGGCTTCGGGCGGGTCTGGTATCCTGCCCCAGCGCACGGGCCGCCGTGCTCATTGGCCTGTCCGCCGATGGGCCTCTTCCGCGTCGAGGGCGCGGAGGATCAGTCACCTTGTCAGCTGTTGTCACCGAGCGATGAAGCCACCACAGTCATCCGACGTCCCCCGCACTGAGGCCACGACCCCGGCGACCTTCGTCGTCGTCCGTCATGGCGGTCACCAGTACCGCGTCGCCCCCGGTGACCGGCTCGTCGTCGACCGCCTCCCCTCCGCCGTCGGCGACGTGATCGGGCTGGAGCCGGTGCTCCTTCTCTCCGACGGGAACGGCGTTCAGGTCGACGCGGCCAGCCTCGAGGGGGTCCGTGTCGCGGCCACCGTGGCCGGGCACCGTCGCGGGCGCAAGATCCGGGTCTTCACCTTCAAGCCCAAGAAGCGGCATCGCCGCACCCTCGGCTTCCGGGCCGAGCAGACCGAGCTGGTCGTGGATCGGGTGCTCGCCAAGGGTGACCCGCTTCCCGAGCCGGTGGCGGTCGAGGAGTTCGAGGTGCCGGAGACCGAGGACGAGGCGGTGGCCGTCGAGGAGGTCGCGCCCGAGCCCGAGACCCCCGAGCCGCCCGCGGCCCGGCGCCGCAGCCCCCGGGCCGCGGTGGTGGAGACCGGCGCCGCGGAGACCGTGGCCGAGGCCGAGGCGTCCACCCCGTCCGGCACGCCCGAGGCGCCACGCCGCCGCGCCGCCCGCAAGACCCCTCCACCGGAGGCTGGTGAGTAGAGATGGCCCACAAGAAAGGCGGAGGCAGCTCCCGCAACGGACGCGACTCCAACTCCAAGCGTCTCGGTGTCAAGCGCGGCGACGGCTCGCTGGTGCTGGCCGGGACCATCCTGGTCCGGCAGCGCGGCACCAAGATCCTGCCTGGCGGCAACGTCGGGGTTGGCCGGGACCACACCCTCTACGCCCTGGCGAGCGGCCTGGTGGCCTTCGACCAGAAGGGGGGGGATCGGACCCGGGCCAGTGTGCTCGCGCTTCCGATGCTGGATCTGGCCATGGAGGGGAGGACGTCCAGTGATGCGGACGACACGATCCCGTCCGCCGGTGACGACTCCACACGGGTCACCGAGGCCGCAAACGCCGCCGTCTGACCTCGCGGCCGCGCGCCCGTCGCGTGCGCCTGGTTTGAGCTGAGTCCTCCCCCGTGTTCATCGATGAGGTCAGCCTCGATGTCGCCGCCGGCTCCGGTGGGCGCGGCGCGGTCGGCTTCCGGCGCGAGAAGTACGTCCCGCGGGGCGGCCCCGATGGCGGTGACGGGGGGTGGGGCGGCAGCGTCGTCCTGGTCGTGGAGCCGGGCGACAGCAGCCTGAGCCGTTACCGGGAGCGGCGCCGCTTCCACGCTCCGGACGGACGCCCGGGTGGCGGTGCCCTGCGCAGCGGTCGCGACGGGCCGGACCTCGTCCTCCCCGTGCCGCCCGGCACCGTCGTGACCGACGCGGAGAACGGCGAGCTGATCGGCGACCTCGCCAGCCCGGGCCAGCGCCTGGTGATCGCCGAGGGAGGGCGCGGGGGCCGGGGCAACGCCCACTTCGCGGGTGCCGTCCGCCAGGCGCCCAGGATCGCCGAGCTGGGGGACCCGGGGGCGCAGCGCCGCATCCACCTGGAGCTCAAGCTGATCGCCGACATCGGTCTGGTCGGGCTCCCCAACGCCGGCAAGTCCACCCTGCTCGCGGTCCTGACCGGGGCCCGGCCAAAGGTCGCCGCCTACCCCTTCACCACTCTCCACCCCAACCTGGGCGTGGCCGAGATGAGCGGTGGGCACACCCTGGTCCTGGCCGACGTCCCCGGGCTCATCGAGGGCGCCCACGATGGTGCCGGGCTGGGCATCGAGTTCCTCCGGCACCTGGAGCGGACCAGGGTGCTCATCCACGTCGTGGACTGCGCCGCCGGTGCCGCCGAGGCGAGGCGGGCGATCGAGCAGGTGGTGGCGGAGCTGGGCGCATTCAGCCCCCAGCTCGCCGAGCGGCCCACGCTCGTCGCTCTCAACAAGATCGACCTGCCCGAGGCGGGGGAGGCGGCCGGCGAGCTCGAGCCGGAGTTCCCCGGCGCTCACCGGATCAGTGCGGCGGCTGGCATCGGCACCCGCGATCTCCTGGAGGCGGCCGCCGATCTGGTCGCCGCGGCCCGCCACGCCGCCGCCGGCCCCACCGCCGGCTCATCGGGCGAGGCGGGGGGCGTTCAGGGGGCGGGGGATGCTGATGCCGCCGCGGGTGGCCACCGCATCTATCGGCACGTCTCGCACGAGCCGGGGCCGCCCCACGTGGAACGCGACCCGGACGGGGCCTACCGGGTCATCGACCCCGCCGTCCTGCGGATCGTGGAGCGCACCGACCTCGACGAGGAGGAAGCGGTGGCGGTCCTCCATCGGAGGCTGGCAGCGGCGGGCGTCGATGCCGCCCTGGCGGCGGCGGGCTGCCAGGATGGCGACAGCGTCCGCATCGGCTCCGCGGAGTTCACCTTCGCGGCGGACGCGATGAGCTCCTTTCCCCGCCCGCCCCGCCGGTCGCGCGGATGAGCCTCACCCGGGTCGCGGTCTTCGGCGGCACCTTCGACCCCTTCCACCTCGGTCACCTCGCGGTAGCCGAGCAGGCGAGGGAGGGAGTGCTGGCTGATGAGGTGTGGGTGGTGCCGGCCGGGGTGCCCCCCCACCGCGGCCCGGTGATGGCCGGTGCCGCCGACCGTCTGGCGATGTGCAGGGCGGCGATCGAGGGCCGCCTCCACATCTCCGCCCTCGACCTAGAGCTGCGCCGCCCCGGCCCGTCCTACACCCTCGACACCATGCGCGACCTGGGAGCGGGACATCCGGGTACGCAGTTCTGGGTGGTCCTCGGTGCCGATGCCGCCCGGCAGATGTCCGGCTGGCACGGGGGCGCCGAGCTGCTGGGCACCTACCACTTCGTCCTGGTCAACCGCGCTGGGGAGGCGCCGATCCGCCACGCGGAGGCGATCGCCCTCGGCTTCCTGCCCGGGCTCACCCGGGTGGTGGGCATCGACTCCCCGGACATCTCCGGCACCGAGATCCGTCGCCGGGTGATGGCCGGGGAGCCGCTGGGCGGCATGGTCAGCCCCGCCGTCGCCACCATCATCGAGGAACGTGGCCTCTATCGCTGAGCCGGCCAGATGTTCGGCGCGCTCCGCCCGCCCGGGTCCCGCCCGCGGCCGGCCGGTCCGCGCCCGCACCGATGTCATAATCGTCCGCGGATGACGTCCGAAGAGTTGGTGGAGGCGATCAGCTCCGCCGCCGCCGACAAGAAGGCGCGCGACGTCGTGAGCATTGACCTTCGGGGCAAGACCACCATCGCGGACTTCTTCGTGGTCTGCGAGGGCGACACAGACCGGCAGGTTAGAGCCATTGTTGACAATATCGAGGAGGCCTGCGGGGCGCTCGGAGCTCGGCCGCTCCACGTCGCCGGGATGCGCGACGCCTCCTGGGCGTGCGTCGACTTCGACTCCGTGATCGCCCACGTCTTCCTTCCCGGTGAGCGGATCTTCTATGACCTCGAGGGGCTCTGGAAAGCGCCCCGGGCCGAGGTCGGCTGAGCCGGCTTCCGCTCATTTCCGCCCAGTTCGGCGTCAGGTCCGCTGCCCCTGCCGTGATCTGGTCGGCCTGAGCCGCCGCCGCCCGGCCTTCCGGAGAGGGCTTCAGCCCGTGACGATGACCGGTGGGTTGGAGGCCAGGAACTGGCCGAAGTTGATCACCGCCAGGAGTATCGCCACGGCGCCGAGGGCGCTGACGGCGATGAGCGCAGCCTTCTGCCAGAGCGCCAGGTCGCGGCCGCCGACGGCGCGCACCGGCGGGATGATCAGGCCGATCAGGGCCCCGGCCGCGAAACCGCCCAGGTGGGCGTAGTTGTCGATGTAGCCGGAGAAGGTGAATCCGAGGACGATGGTCATGACGAGCGAGACCATCACCCCGCGACGCAGCGCGTGGGTCAGACCCGCCGGGAGGTCGTGACGCTGGACACGACCCATGGTGAAGAGCAGGCCCAGCAGCCCCATCAGCCCCCCGGAGGCTCCCACGAATATGGCGTCGGAGAAGGGGAGGTTGAGGGTGCTGGCCAGCACGCTCATCGCGCTCGCCGCAAAGGCGGTGGCGATGAACGTGGCGAGCAGCGTGATCCGTCCGTAGATGGGCTCGACGATGCGGCCGAGGATGACCGTCGAGTAGCAGTTGACCAGCAGGTGCAGCGAGAGGTATGAGCTGACCCCGCCGCTGGAGTTGAAGAAGCCAGGGACGTGCAGCAGCGCGGTGCTGAAGAACCGCCACCAGTCACTGCCCCCGGGATACCCAAAGGCGATGCCACCGACCGCGGAGTAGCCGGCGTAGCTGATATCTCCGGGCCCGCCGTAGCGCTGCCACATGGTGTTCTCGACCAGGAAGATGACGATGAAGGTCGCCACCATCGCGTAGGTGAGCCGCGGGGTCGAGATCAGGGCCCGCCGGGCTGGGGCCACGTAGCCGCTGTGGACCGTCTCGCGCTCGGCGAGGTCGACGGCCGCGAGCGTGGGTGGCTCGGCCCCGCCCCGGAGCGCCCGTGCCGCCGCCCGGATCTCGCCCACGCCGGGCAGGCCGGGTGGCGCCGGGAGCAGGGCACCGGCGTCGCCGGACCCCGCGTCGGCCCACATCACCCCCAGATGGACGGCCGGGTGGGCGGGTGGTGGGAGCTGAGCGGTGAGGGGAGAGAGGGCGACCAGCAGGATGTCGCAGCGTGCCGCCGGCTGCGTCCGCAGGCGGGCGTCGCCCCAGCGCAGCGCGGCCCCGATCCGGCGGTGGAGGTCGGCAAGCTGCGCCGCGGGGTCGTCCGGCGGCTGGAAGAAGCCGACCAGGGCTGAGCGCGCGCCGGTCCAGGCCACGGTCACCAGTGCGTAATCCGAGCCCAGCTCACCGAGCCGGCTGTCCCGGGGATCGGCGAGGCGGAGGCGGTACCGGGTCACCAGCCCCAGGCCGACCAGTCGGGCGAGCGCCGGCGGTTGGGGGGGCAGCCCTCCCTCGTCGGACCAGCTGTTCTCCGTCACCGGGCCAGTCTATCGGCGCGGAGGGGGGAGGCCCCGCCGGAGAGGTGGGGCGGACCGCCCCCGAGGCCCGGGGGGCCGTTCGCGCTATCGTCCACCGGCGATGAGCCGCTGCCCCTCGCCGCCGCCGGTCCTGCCGTGAGCTCGGACCGGCACCTCAGCCTCGGTCCCCTCTATCGCGAGATGCGCGCCGGTCTCGGCGACGCCGGGCGGGTGCGGGTGACGGTGGAGTTTCAGGAGCGCACGCTCGCCGCGCCGGCCGGCGGGCAGGGAGCAGCGGAGCTCGTCAGCTTCGTCCTGGAGACCTTCGTCGAGTACGAGGATCGGGTCCTCGACCGCGCGCAGGTTGCCCTGCACGGGCCCGGCCCGCCGAAGCGCTTCCTGGTCGCGCGCCACGGCTCGGCCTACGCGTACAGCCTCGACGGGGGCGAGCGCTGGGGTCGGCTGGTGGCCCATCCCCGGATCTTCGACCTGGAGGAGTTCGAGGCCGAGTTGGGCCAGATCCTCGTCGAGGACGCGACCTACGACGTGCTCGACGGCAGCCGCGACCTGCAGGCACCGGCGGGATCGCGGCCGAGGCCGGAGCGGTTCGTCGATGCGCTCGACGTCAGCATGGACCGCGAGGCCTTCCTCCGCCTTCTCCGGGTCTTCTCGGCCGACGTCGACGATGATCCCGACGCACCCGCGCTCAACGCCTTCTCGGTGAGCCTCCAGGCCGCGGACGACGTCTCGCTGCAGTACTGGTGGTCATTGAGCGACCGCGTGTCCGAGGTCGACGACGTCCCCCTCAAGGTCCGCTGCAGCGTCTCGATCCGGGTCGCCGCGCTGGGCGCGGAGGAGAACAGTGCCGTCCGCCTTGATGAGGCCCTGCCGGACGTCGCCGACCTCGACGGCGTCTGGGCGATCCTTCGCCACGGCGCGCCGGATGCGGCAGAAGAGGATCGAGGACCGGGGCGGCGCTAGCAGGGGCTAGGTTCCGACGGCTGGCGACGCGGTCGGCGAGGGCACGGGCGTGGGGGCGGCCGTGGGGGCGGGGGTGGGAGTCGGCACATACGGCTGGGAGAAGGGGGTGTTCGACGCCGTCGGCTCCCCCCTGCAGCCCGGGTTGCAGATCGGGCCGCCGTTGCCCATCGAGCTGTCCGGACCGGTGCCCGGGAGGTAGTACGCGCCGCCCGCCTCGTACACGTCGGAGGGTGTCTGGTACCAGACCACCGGGGTGTTCGCGGTCACGCCCTCCATGAATTCCTGCCAGATCGGCGCCGCCCCGGTCACACCACTGGAGACATCGGAGAGCCCGTGGTTGGCGCCCTCGCCCTGGGGGTCGCCCACCCACACCGCGGTGAGGATGTTCGGCTCCCAGCCCACCGTCCAGTTGTCGACGTTGTCGTACGAGGACCCGCTGGTGCCGGTCTTGGCGCTGACCTGGCGATCCGGCAGGCTGAGCTTCTGGTAGCTGCCGAACGCCGCCAGCCGGTAGGTGGCCTTGCTCAGCGTCTCGTCCATGATGTAGGCGACGTTCTCCGGCACCACCCGCTGGGCGTTGGCGGCGGCGTCGTAGGTCCAGACCGGGGCGCCGCTCGCCGCATCGGTGATCTTCACGACCGGCGCCGGGGCGTGGTGGACGCCGAGGTCGGCGATGGTGGCGGCGCCGTCGGCGAGGTCGAGAGGGCTGACCGGGAAGGTCCCCAGGGTGAAGGAGTACTCGGTGGACGCTGGGAAGTTGGCGCCCGCGATCAGGCTGACCCCCGCGTCGACGGCCAGGTTGGCGACGGGGAGCACGCCCACCGCGTATTCGGTCCTGACCGCCGGCAGGTTCAGCGAGTTGCCCAAGCAGTACTCCATCTCGCAGAAGCCGTAACCGGCGGATGCGCCCTCATAGTCCTTGGGCGTCCACCCGTTGATGGTCATCGTCTCGTCCGAGATCTGCGTCGTCATGGTGTACTGCCGTGAGGCGATCGCGTCCGTGTAGGTGAAGAGCTTCATGGTGGAGCCCGGCTGGCGCCCCGAGATCGCCAGGTTGTCCTGGCCGTAGACCGTGCTGCTGTAGTTGGCGCTGCCGGTCATGGCCAGGACCGCCCCCGTCTGCGGGTCGAGGCTCACCAGGGCGCCGTCACCGCCGGCCGCCCCCTGCACGAACCAGCCGGGGTTGGAGGTGATCACGTTGTGCACCGTCGCATCGCCCAGCGCCTGGTCTTGCAGGTTGAGCGTCGTGTAGATGTCGTAGCCGCCGGGGTCCTCGAACCCGTCTCCGTTGAAGAGGCTGGGGAGGTAGTAGCCGGTGAGATAGTTGAGGAAGCTGGAGGTGTTGGCCCCGTCGATGACGGTCGGCGGGAGGTAGTCCTCCCACGTGTAGTACTTGAGCGACTCGGCCGCTGCCGCGGCCGCCTGGTCCTGGCTGATGCTCCCCATCGCCACCATCGCCTGCAGCACGGCGCCCTGCCGCTGCTTGGCGCCCCCCGGGTTGAGGTTGGGGTTGAACTCCGACGGGGCCTGGGGCAGACCGGCGAGCATCGCCGACTGGGCGAGGTCCAG
>PLAX01000137.1:0-172 GCA_003135255.1 Candidatus Dormiibacterota bacterium
GCAACTTCTCGGCCTCGGTGAGTGGTGCGGTCACGGAGACGATCGACGCCGCCTCGACGGCCACCACGCTGACGGTCTCCCCCACCACGGCGGCCACCCGCGAGCGGGTCACCCTCACCGCCGCGGTGACCTCGCCCTGGGCGATGCCGATCGGAGCGGTGACCTTCTCGGC
>PLAX01000137.1:191-11737 GCA_003135255.1 Candidatus Dormiibacterota bacterium
GGGTCGGGCTGCACCTCCGGCTGCGTGACGACGGCCGCCGTGTCTCCGAGCGCAGCGGGCATCTCCCTGGACAGTTTCCACTCCAGCGCGCCGCAGCCGCCCGAGCTGATCACCGTGGAGGCGGCGCCGCAATCGGTGGATGCTGGTCAGAGCGTGACCCTCAACTCTGCCGTGTACGTGCTGAGCGGCGCCCCCTTCCCGAGCGGGACGGTGGACTTTCTCCAGGGGACGGCGCTCCTCGGGGCCGCACCGACCACCCCGCTCGCCACCACCAACGACGCACTCGCCAGCCTTCGCGTCGTTCTCAGCGCGGGGAGCTACCCGTCGATCACGGCCAAGTACCTGCCCAGCGTCAGTTACTACACATCGGCGACCTCCTCATCGTCGGTCGCGGTAACGGTCACGCGGGTGGCCGCCTCGACGACGCTCACGGTGGCCACCTCCCTCAACCCCTCCCCGGCGGCCCAGGCGCTCATCGTCACCGCGACGGTCAATCACCCCTCCTCCAGCCTCACCCCCACCGGGACGATCACCTTCACCGTGAACGGGACCAAGCCGGAGGCGATCGCCGTCGACGGCCTGGGGCAGGCCTCGGAGACGCTCTCGACCCTGGCGGCCGGCACCCAGACCATCGCCGCCAGCTACGCCGGCGACGACAACTTCGCGGCTTCGTCGGGCTCCGCCACGGAGACCGTCACGGCGAATGGGTCTCCGACCCCCACCCCGCAGCCGACCGCCACGCCGAAGCCGACCGCCACGCCGCAGCCCACCTCCACGCCCAAGCCGGGCGCGACGCCGACCGCCACCCCGTTGCCGGCGTCCACGCCCAAACCGGGCGCGACGCCGACCGCCGCCCCGTTGCCGAAGGGCACCACCACATCGCCCGCACCGGCTGCGGTGATCGTCCCGCCGGCGACGACCACCCCACCCAGCCGTCCGAGCGGCGTCTCCGGCTCGGGTGCCGTGAATCCCGACCAGTTCGACACCTCGGCGGTGCCGCCGATCAACCTCATCTCCCTGGTCTCCGGCATCCACATGGGAAGCGGCCTCCAGATCATCGTGTTCCTGATCGTCGGCAACGCCCTGCTGATCGCCGCGATCGTGGTAGCCGGTCGGCGGGGGAGGCGGCTCACCCGCCGCAGCCTGGACTGGGCCGGGGGCGGTGCGGATCAGCCGGTTTCCGATCCCCGGTGACCGCTGCAACGTCGCCGGACGAGGAGAGTGACAGGTTGGTCGCCGCGAGTTTGGTGGGGGAGCGGATGCCGGATACTGCCGGCGTGAGAGCGTTCGACGCCGCTCGCGCGGGCCGTCCCCCAACCGCCCCACTCGCCGTCCCGGGGGTGACCCTGCGACGGCCAGGCGGTGCCTCCTCCGACCTTCGCTACATGCTGATGGGTCGGATCGTCCCCTCCGTGCTCTACGCGTTGCTCGGGTACGAGGTGATCGTGAACGCCATCGCCTCCCGCCTCTCCCCGGTCAATTGGCTGACGGTGGTGGGCGGACCGGTGCGGGAGGGCCTGTTCGCCGCCTTCTGCCTGATCCCAGTCGTCCTCTTCGTGGTCCGGCCNNCCGTCCCGGCCTGGGTGGGGACCGTCTGCACGATGGTCCTGGTGGGCGCCACGGCCGGCGCCGTCTGGGGCCTGCTGACGCTCCGGCTCTCCTTCGGCATCTTCCCGGCGGCGAGAAGTCTGGTGACCGGAGGCCCCTACCACCTGGTCCGCCACCCCCTCTACGTCTGCGAGATCCTGTCGGCGCTGGTGATGGTGATCTCCACCGGACGTCTCGCCACGATCGCCCTGGTCGCGCTCTTCTGCGCTCTTCAGGTGACCAGGATCCACTACGAGGAGAGCCTCCTGAGCAAGTCCTTCCCGGAGTGGCGGGCGTGGGCGGCGGGGCGGGCACGGCTGATCCCAGGGGTCTGGTGAGGGAGATCAGCCGGCCTCGGTGACCTCGCGACGCCGTCCCATCGCGGCCGCCTCGTGGTCGAGGAGCCACCGCTTGAGCGGGAGGCCCCAGCCGAAGCCTCCGAGGGAGCCGTCGGTGCGCACCACCCGATGGCAGGGGACGATCAGCGGGACGGGATTGCGGGCGCAGGCGGAGCCGGCGGCCCGCGCATGGCGGCGGTCGCCTCCCAGCTGGGCGTAGCTGCGAACCTCTCCGGCGGGGATCCGGCGCAGCTCTTCCCAGAGCCGGCGCATGGCCGGGCTGCCCTCCATCCGCACCGGGAGCCGATCCAGGGCCGTGACGTCGACCCCGGTGAAGTAGACGTCCAGCGCGGAGGAGATCTCGCCGAGCTCGGCGCGCACGTGGATCTCCCCTCGGGGATCGGGCAGACGGTCACGCAGCTCGTCCGCGCCGGCGGTGAAGCCGCTCCCCACCACGGTGCCGCCCTCCGCGATCGCGGTGAAGGCGCCGAAGGGGGTCGGGACGGTGACGGCGTCGTAGGTCATGGCGTGATCTCCAGTGGCTCGAGCCGGTCGGAAGCGGGCGCGCTGCCGGGGTCCGCGGCGGCGGGGACGCCGAGGGTGTTCCAGAGGTGGAGCGCCGCGTAGGCGCGCCAGGGGCGCCAGAGCTCCGCGCGCCGGGCCAGGCTGCCGACATCCGCGGGTTCCCCGAGCCGCTCCATCGCCCGCCGCAGCCCGAGGTCGCCGAGCGGGATGGCGTCGGGGTCACCACGGACGCGCATCGCGACATAGGCTCGGGTCCAGGGGCCAAAGCCGGGCAGGCCGCTCAGGATCGCGTCGAGCTCATCCGGGCCCGCTCCAGTGAGGTCCAGGTCGCCCGCCGCCACGATGCTGCTCAGGGCCCGGACGGACCTGATCCGCCGGCCGGTCAGCCCGAGGCCGTCGAGATCGGCTCCGGCGAGGCGCTCTGGCGAGGGGAAGAGGTGGGTGACGCCGCCGACCGGGGAGGGGAGCGGGTCGCCGTGGCGCGCGACCAGCCGGGCGGCCAGGGTGCGGGCGGCGGCGACCGAGACCTGCTGCCCCAGGACCGCCCGGACCGCGGTCTCGAAGGGCTCGGCGCTGCCCGGAACCCGCATGCCGGGCAGGGCGGCGATCAGCCGGGCGAGGAGCGGGTCGCGGCCGAGGCCGGCGGCGACGACAGCGGGGTCGGAGTCGAGGTCGAGCAGCCGGCGGCAGCGACGGACCACCCCCTCCAGGTCGGAGAGATCGTCCAGGCGGACGCGCAGGAGGACGTGGCCGTCCCCGGGGGTCAGTAGGACGACGGCGGCGCCGCCAGGGGTTCGGAGGGCGCGAGCGTAGCCGCCTGCGGTAGCGGACTCCACCCCGGCGACAGCCCGGACCGCGAGGAACGAGAGGAGCGGCGCCGCCGCGAACGGCTCCCGGCGGGCAAGGCGGAGCGTGAGCCAGCCGGCGGCGCCGCTTTCCGCCAATCGGGTGGCATGGGCAGCCTGCCCGCTCGTCCCCGGTGCCGCGGGGCGGCGAGGGGCCGGCCGCCGCTCGCGATCAGCCCCCACCGCGGCACCACGGAGAGCTCCGGGTGCGACCCCCAGCTCCTGACGCATGGTCTCGTTGAACTGGCGCAGGGAGCCGAAGCCGGCGGCGAAGGCCACGTCCACGAGCGGCATCGAGCTCTGCGCGATCAGGGCGCGGGCCGTCTGGACCCGGCGGCTGCGGGCCAGCTGGAGCGGCGAGGCGCCGATCGCGACGGTGAAGCGCCGATCCAGCGTCCGGGAGCTGACGCCCAGCCGGTGGGCGAGACCCTCGATCCCGCCGGCATCCGCCAGGCCGGCGGCGATGAGCCNNCGGAGCGCCCTGCCCACCAGCGCCCCGTCGGGCTCATCCAGCCGGTCGGGACGGCAGCGTTTGCAGGCACGAAACCCGGCCGCCTCGGCGGCCGCCGGCGAGGGAAGGAAGCGGACGTGGTCGCGACGCGGCGTCCGCGAGGGACACCCGATGCGGCAGTAGACGCCGGTGGTGGTCACCGCCACCAGGAACCTCCCCTCGAAACGGCGATCGCGGCTCGCCACCGCACGGTACCGGCTCTCGAAATCCTCCACGGGTCCATGGTGCGGGGAGGGGCACGGCGGCCGCTCGCGGTTTCCGGACAGGGCGGTGGGCGAAGCCGGACGGCAGGCAGACGGCTCGCGCCGAGCCGGAAGGGGACGGCCCGAGCCCCCCGGGCCAGGGGCCCGCTGCCGGCGGTGACGCGCTAGTCGACCGCGGCCCCGAGCTTCGACACGAGCGCGGTGAGCGCCTTGTCCTGGGCCTCCAGGTGCGCCTGGATCTGCATCGCCTCGTGGAGCACGGCCTCCGCGTCGGCGTAGGTGTCCTGGGCCCGCTTGTCGCTGGCAGCCGACTGGATGTTGGTGCCGACGATGATGATGGAGAGGAGGACGAGCTGGAGGAAGGTCTGGGCGATCCAGGCCACCGGCCCCTCGCCGCCCTTGGCGAGCGCCGCCGGGAGGCCGAGCAGCGCGAGGATGCAGAAGATCCACGCGCAGGTCATGCTGCCCACGCCCATGGTGATCTTCACCGCCAGCCAGCTGTTGACCCGGGAGTAGCGGTTGCCGTGCGGTAGCTGGTCATGGGTCCTGGTCGGGTGCACGCGATGTTCGAGGATGGCGAGCGTGCGGGCATGGGGCTTGTGCTCGAATTTCATGTGTCGTCACCCCTTGGCAGTCGGTACAGAGTGCGGAGGCATCTTCCGCTCGGCGCGAAAGCCTACGGCTTGCAGGCGCCCTTCCGCTGACGTCGGTGCGAGCTGCGCGGCAGTGCGGTCACCCCGCCCGGGTGATCCCGCCAGCCCTCCGGGTGCAGACGGCGGGAGCCTCTCACGGCTCCCGCCACTCCGTCACGACCTAATAGAAGATCTTGGCCAGCTCGTACAGCTCCACCGGGACGCGGCGCTGCTGCCGGGCGACGTCGCCGATCGGGGCCGTCTCGACGGTCCCGTTGCGCACCACCGGCATCATCCCCCAGCGCTTGGCGAGCACCAGGTCGTAGGCGGCGACGCCCACCCGGGTGGCCCAGATCCGGTCGTAGGCCGACGGGGTACCGCCCCGCTGGGTGTGCCCGAGCACCGTGGTCCGGGTCTCGTGCCCGAGGCGCTCCTCGATGACCTCGGCCAGGGTCTCGGCTACCCCGCGCTTGCTGAGCTGGGCATGGCCGAAGGCGTCGACCTTGCCATCGCTGGCCTGCTGGTCGGTGACACCCGCCACCTGCACGCCCTCGGCGACCACGATGATGCTGAAGTCGTGGCCGCTCTGGAGGCGCTTCTGAAGGCGGTCGATGATCTCATCGAGAGTAACGGTGATCTCGGGGATCAGGATCAGGTCCGCACCGCCGGCCAGGCCTCCCATCAGGGCCACCCAGCCGGTGTCCCGGCCCATCACCTCGACCACCATCACCCGGTGGTGGGAGGCGGCGGTGGTGTGGAGCCGGTCGAGCGCCTCGGCGACCCGGCTCACCGCCGTGTCGAAGCCGATGCAGTAGTCGGTCACCGAGAGGTCGTTGTCCATCGTCTTGGGGACGCCGACCACCGGCCCACCGTGGTCCGCCAGCCAGGCGGCCACCGAGAGGGTGTCGTCACCGCCGATGGCGACCAGGGCATCCAGCTCGGCCCGGCCGAGGTTGCGGAGGACCTCCTCGCGGCCACCCTCGCGCTTCATCGGGTTGGTTCGGGAGCTTCCCAGCACGGTGCCCCCGAGCTGGAGGATGCCCGAGAAGAGGCGGCGGTCCAGCTCCATGAAATCGCCGTCGCCGATCAGGCCGGCCCAGCCGTTCTTGACACCGATGACAGTATCGCCGTGGGCGAGGGCACGCCGGCCCACCCCGCGGATGGCCGCGTTGAGCCCGGGAGCGTCACCGCCCCCGGTGAGGATGCCGATGCGCAAGGTCAGCTCCCATATCCCGGATCGTGGTTGAAGGCGCGCTCCTCATCCTGGCCGAGGATGACGATCACCCCGTCTGCGGAGCCGGTCGCTCCCGGGCTGGGCGGCGGCACCGTCGTGACGGGGACACCAAAGTATGCCGCGAACCACTTCGCAGCCGCAGTCTCCGTTCCGCCGCTCTGATCGATGACCTCAGTCCCGGAAGTGGTCGGGACCCGGCCCAGGTCCTGGGTCGACCAGCCCAGATCGCCGAAGATTGCGGCCCACCGGGTGGAGGCCCCGTCGCCCGTGCCGCTGCCGTCCTCGATACCGACGGTCGGGTCCTCGCCGAGGGTGCTCGAAGGGGCGAAGACGTTCTGGATGAAATGGTCGATGGTCGCGTAGCTGCCGTCGTCGGCGTAGAGGAAGTCGGCCGAGCAGGTGGGCGTATTGCACTCGTAAAGGAAGTTGGTGGCGTCCAGGCCGACGTGGACGATGGAGGCGGAGTTGACTCCCTTCAGCACGTTGTAGATCGCCTCGACATCGTCGAGCGTCATGTTGGTGTCGACGTTTCCGCCCAGCGCGTCGAGCAGGCTGGGGAGATCACCGATGCCACCGATGGAGAGCACCTTCGCCTTGACGGCGGTCAGGATCTGCTGCTGGCGCTGGCTGCGCGCGAAGTCGGTGCCCTGACCGTTGTCCCCGTGCCGGGATCGCGCGTACTCGAGGGCGGTGGCGCCGCTCATGTGCTGCTCACCCGCCTTGAAGCTGATCTCTGTGTAGGGGCACGTGTCAGCATCGCACGAGGGGTACAGGGGGTCGACGAAGCTGACGGGGACGTCGATGTCGATGCCTCCCACGGCGTCGACGCCCTGCTTGAAGGCGGTGAAGTCGAGCCCCACGAAGTAGTCGATGGGGATGCCGAGCAGGTGGGAGANNCCGTCGCCGTCGAGCACACCGTCGCTGTAGGCCTGGTTGATCTTGCCCTCGTCGACCTTCTTGCCGGCCGCGTTGTACATCGGCACGTACCAGTCGCGGGGAATCGAGATCTCGGCGACCTGCGGAGGGCCGGTCGCGTGCGGCTGGATCGAGATGATCATGATCGAGTCGGAGAGGTAGGCCCCGTCGTGCCCGGCGCCACCGTAGCCGTAGAGAGCGATGTTGATCCGCTGCTCGTTGGCGACCTGATTGTTCTGGAGGGTGGAGCCATTCTCTCCGCGAACCAGGCTCCCGACGACGGAGGCCACGTTGGTGTGGAAGACGTGCGCCAGACCGTCCAGGACCCGGTAGCCGAAGACGCCGCCGACGGCGGCCACCACCACCACGACGGCGACGACCGTGCGCCTGGTCGTCATCCAGCGGGGGAGGACGCGATACCGCGAGCGCCGGAGGCGCGTTCTCGGTGCCATCTCGATGTGTTCCGGTCGGGAGCCGCGAGGCGGGCGGAGGCCCGCCCCACCGTGGACCCGGCCGATCAGGTCCCTCTTCTGGAACGTCGACGGGAATGGGGGAAGGTTTCGGTCGCCGGCAAGGGTAAACCAGAGCCACGGGGATGGGGGGACCGGAGATGGCGGAGGCACGACCGGTGGCCGCCGCTCCTGCCGGCGATGACGATCGGGGCGGGCCCCGGCGCTATCTCGGCAACCGCGCCACTCGCGTTCCCGTGGCACCCGCCTTGCCAGTCGGACCACCGCGCGGAACCCGGTCCGTCCCGGGTGTGGCGCGAGTTCCGGGGGGAGGCTTGTGGCGAGATGATGACAACTCCCCGGCAGCCGGGAAATCGCTCCACCCAGGTGCCAGACTCCCCGCGAGGCTGCGCCTCCACTGGTCGTCGGCGCACGGGCGTGACCCGCTGGCGTTGACAGACCGCCGTCGATGCGGTCAAGTGCCGCAGCGTTGGAGGCGTGGCCGGTGGCCGAGAGGCGGGACGGGCAGCTCAGGATCGGGGTCCTGTCTCCCCTGATCGCCGGCAGCTTCATGAGCGGAGTGCTCTCCGCGATCTCCGACACGGTCGCCGGCGCCGGCGGCCGGTTGGTCGCGATCCAGACCCTCGACCCGAGCCAGGGTAGCCTCGACGCCCAGGTGCCGCACTACACCCTCCGGGCGGCCTGGGACCAGGTGGCCGGTTTCATCGTCGTGGTGAACGCGGTCGACCGGTCGTACCTGGAGGCCCTGCGCGACGCCGGCAAGCCCGTGGTCCTCCTCAGCGAGGAGGTGGAGGGCTTCTCCTGCCCGGTGGTGCAGGCGGACAACCGCATCGGGGTCCTCCAGGCCATGGGCCACCTCGTCGAGCACGGTCACCGGCGCATCGCCTTCGTGGGCAGCCTCTTCCAGACGGATACGCGGGAGCGCTACGAGGCCTACCGGGAGGCGCTTGTCGACCACGGCATCGAGCCGGACGCAAGCCTCCTCTTCGAGACCGCCGACAACCTGGAGGGGACGGGCGAGGAGGCGGGGAGGGCGATGCTCGCCGCAGGCATGCCGTCGACCGCCGTCTTCGCGGCCACCGACTACAACGCGCTGGGCCTCATGAAGGCGCTCTCCGAGGCGGGGCTGGACCTGCCTGACGACCAGGCGGTCGTCGGCTTCGACGACGTGCAGGCGTCGTCGTTGGTCCGCCCGACCCTCTCGACCGTGCGGCAGACCTTCAACGCCACCGGTCACCGCGCCGCCACCCTGCTCCTCGACCTAGTGGCGGGCCGTGAGGTGGCGCCGGAAGTCCATCGGGTGCCGACGTCCTTCGTCGCCCGGGAGTCCTGCGGCTGCGCGACCGGCTCGGCGCCGGAGGTGCTCGGCGACCCGGGCACCGCTCTCCCCACCAGTCCGAAGGACCGGCTCCGCGTCCGGCTCCAGCGACTCCTGAGCGGGATGGAATCGCTGCCCCCCGAGCAGTCCGCAGCGCTCGACGTGGCGGTGGAGGCCATCGCGCGCTGCGCGGAGCCGGGCAAGGAGGGCGACCAGGCCTCGGGATACGCCCACCGCAAGGCGGCCCAGGCGCTCTTCTCGATCAGCCCGCGCTGGACCACGATCACGGCGAGCGTGAATTGTGCGCGCCGCTATGGGCAGGAACTGGAGGCGACCCGGGACCCCGCCGAGGAGACGGCGCATCTGCAGGCCGGCATCACCGAGATCCTGGTGGAGCTCTCCCGATTGCTCGCACAACGCGAGTCGACGGCCAACACCGTGCTCAACCTGCAGATGCGCCGGGAGCACCAGGTGAGCATGGCCCTGGTGAGCGGCAGCACCGGCGACCCCCGATCCCTCGGCTGGCTCGATCACACCACGGCGCGGGCGGGCTGCCTCGGTCTCTGGTCGGCGGACCGCGAGGAGGGTGGGGAGCGCCAGCACCTCCTGACCATGACGGGCATCTACGCGCGGGAGGGCCCGCCGCTCCCCGAGCTCCCCGCCCAGGTCCGGGTCGAGGACTTCCCCCCCGCTGGGCTCCTCGAGAGCGCGCAGTGGGCACCCGGCGACATCGGGATGGTGATGCCCGTGAGGACCAACGGCATGGATCTGGGGCTGATGGCCATGGTCGCCCCGGTCGAGGTCACCCAGGTCACGGGGCGGGATCTGCACTTCGAGAACAGCGCCCTGGTCAGCGTCGCGGTGGAGCGCGAGGTGATGACCGAATGGCTCCGCTCCCAGACCGAAGACCTGGCCCGGGCCTACAAGCGCGAACGCGACCTGGTCGAGGAGATCCAGCGCAGTGAGGAGCGCTACGCGCTGGCGGCGCGGGCGGCCAACGACGGTCTCTGGGATTGGGAGCTGGGCACCTCGAGCGTCTACTACTCGGAGCGGTGGAAGACGATGATCGGCCACCAGGGATCTGAGGTGGGGACCAGCCCCGACGAGTGGTTCCGGCGGGTGCATCCCGACGACCTGCCCCGACTGCGTCAGGCGTTGAGCGAGTGCGTCGATGGCAAGCTGGAGGTGGTGGAGTGCGAGCACCGCCTCCGCGCCGCCGACGGCACCCACCGGTGGATGCGCTGCCAGGCGCTCGCGGTCCGCGCCGCGCCGGACGGCTCCGCCACCCGCCTGGTGGGCTCGCTGACCGATGTCACCGCCCAGCGCGAGCTGGAGGAGAAGCTGCGCTACGGCGCCCACCACGACGCCCTCACCGGACTGCCCAACCGCGCTCTCTTCCTCGACCGCCTGACCCAGGCCCTGGCGCGTGCGCGGCGCAATCCCGAAGCGCGGATCGGACTGCTCTTCCTGGACCTCGACGGCTTCAAGCAGGTGAACGACAATCTCGGGCACCTGGCCGGGGATCAGCTGCTCGTCAAGGTGGCGGAGCGGATCGGTCAGCGCCTGCGCCAGAGCGACACCGCGGCACGCCTGGGTGGTGACGAGTTCGCGGTGCTGCTGGAGGACGTGCGCGCCCCCGCGGATGTGGACGCGATCGCGGACGACATCTCCCGCCGGCTCTGCGCCCCCTACGACATCGACGGTGAGGCGGTGGTCATCAGCGCGGCCGTCGGAGCGGCCCTGAGTGCCACGGGCCGGGAGCGTCCCGACGACATCCTGCGCAGCGCCGACTCGGCCATGTACCAGGCAAAGCTGAGGGGGCGCCTCCGAGCCGAGGCCGAGGCCACACCCCACCCGGTGGCAGCGCCCGAGCCCGAGGCCACGCCGGGCACGCCCTGTTAGGGCGTCAGCCTCTCGCCGACCAGTCGCACCACGTCCTCGATGGTGTCGGCGACGGCGGCTCCCGCGGCGGAGAGAGCGTCGATCTTGCCCTGGGCGGACCCCGTGGTCCCGCTGATGATCGCCCCGGCATGGCCCATCCGCTTCCCCGGGGGAGCCGTCCGCCCGCTGATGAAGGCGATCACCGGCCGGTCGAACCCGGACGAGCGGATCCACTCCGCGGCCCTCTCCTCGTCCGAACCCCCGATCTCTCCGACCAGCACCACCGCCTCGGTCGCGGGGTCGCCCGCGAAGAGGGGGAGGATGTCGACGAAGGTGGAGCCGAGCACCGGGTCGCCCCCGATGCCCACCGCCGTCGTCTCGCCATACCCGGATTCGGAGAGGCCCTGGATCACCTCGTAGGTGAGGGTGCCGCTCCGCGCCACCACCCCGACCCGCCCCGGACGGCCGACGTGGTTGGGGATGAAACCGATCTTGGCCTGCCCCGGGGTCATCACGCCCGGGCAGTTGGGCCCGATCAGGCGCATCGGGCTGCCGGCGACGAACGCGGTGGCCCGGACCATGTCGAGCACCGGGATGCCCTCGGTGACGCAGATCCCGAGCCGGAGGCCGGCGGCGGCCGCCTCCATCACGGCGTCGGCGGCAAAGGCGGGCGGGACGATGGTGAAGGCGGTGTCCGCTCCCGTCCTGGCCACCGCCTCGGCGACGGTGTCGAAGATGGGGACGCCGAGGGTCTCGCCCCCGCCCCGGCCGGGCACCACGCCGGCGACCACCTGGGTGCCGTACGCCTGCATCTGCTGGGTGTGGAAGCTCCCCTCGCGGCCGGTGATGCCCTGGACCAGCACCCGGGTGGAAGCGTCGACGAGGATGGCCATCAGCGGGCGCCCCCCACCAGCTCGACGATCTTGCGCGCCGCCTCGGGCGCACTGGTCCCCGGCACGATTCCCGCCTCGGCGAGGATGCGGCGGCCCTCCTCCTCGTTGGTGCCGGTCATCCGCACCACCAGGGGCAGGGTGATGCCCAGCTCGTCGCGGGCCTGGACGATGCCCCGGGCCACCTCGTCGCCGCG
>PLAX01000117.1 GCA_003135255.1 Candidatus Dormiibacterota bacterium
TGGTCCAGACCTCGGCGACCTTGTAGGTGCTGGTGCCCGAGACGACCATGGGGGTGCTGCATTGCTGCCCGGTGATGTTGCAGCCATCCGCGCTGCCCGCGTTGTATTCGGCGTTGTAGAGCCCGACCAGGGTCGTACCCGCGCTGCCGGGCTGGTTGTCCGTGACCCAGTAGGCGCCGGCCAGCGCCGCCGCGTCCGAGATGTCGTTGTCACTCCGGGATTGCGCGTAGTCCATGCCGGCGTCCAAGGAGATGGCGGCGAAGCCGGTGATGATGAGGATGAGCATGGCCACGATGGGGATTACCTGACCCCGTTCGCCGCGGCGCCCGGACCGACTCCGAGCCCGGATGTTCACCAGTTCTCCTTCCCGTCAGCCATGGATACCGCGGACACGCCGAGGTGCCTCACCTCTCGGCACTTCCCAGCCGCATCCCCGATCTGGGGAGGGGTCTGTCATCGCGGTGCCTCACTCTCCGGCTGACTGTCCCTCGATGATGGCGCCCGGGCAGCGATCTGCCCAGATTCGGATGCGGCGTCTTTCCTTGATGCATCTACACCAGCGATCACCTGCACTCGGAGCCCGGTTGAGGCACGGAGGCCCGAGAGGCGGCGTGGCCTGTCGGTACGCCGGCCGACCCTTGGATTCAGCGAGCGGAGGGTCCGCCGGACAGCGTGGGCCGGTGCCAGGGGCGGGTACCGCTAGGTTCTCAGCGCCTCGCGTTTGCGGATCGCGTTGCGGTCGTTGGCGTTGAGGACCCGCTTCCGGAGCCGGAGGTTCGACGGCGTCACCTCGACCAGCTCGTCATCCTGGATGAAGTCGAGCGCCTCCTCCAAAGAGAGGGTGCGGGGCGGGGTCAGGTTGATCGTGAAGTCCGAGGTCGAGGAGCGAATGTTGGTCTTCTGCTTCTGCTTGGCGACGTTGACCGCGAGGTCGCCGGGACGGCGGTTCATGCCGACGACCATCCCCTCGTACACCGGGGTCCCCGGACCGATGAGGGGCTGTCCCCGCTCCTGGAGCGTCAGCAGGCCGTAGGCGACGGCCATGCCCGGCTGACTGGCGGTCAGCACCCCCATCCGGTGGGCGCGCGGCAGGAAACGCCACGGCTCCCAGCCGAGCAGCCGGGTCGCCATCACCCCGGTGCCGCGGGTGAGCGTGAGCAGGGTGCTGCGCACGCCGATCAGCGCGCGCGTCGGTGCGTGGTAGATGAGGCGCATCCCCCCGCCCGCGTCGGTCCGCAGTGACTGCATGACCGCCCCCCGCGCTCCGAGCAGCTCGGTCACCGCCCCCAGGTAACTCTGCTGGACGTCGATCACGCATTCCTCGACGGGCTCCAGCTTGGTCCCGTTCTTCTCCTTGGTGATGACCTGGGGCCGGGAGACCTCAAACTCGTAGCCCTCGCGGCGCATCGTCTCGATGAGGATGGCCAGGTGCAGCTCGCCCCGGCCGGAGACCTCGAAGCCGTCCGCCGTCGCCCCGTCGGCGACGCGCAGCGCCACATTGGTGCGCAGCTCCTTGTCGAGTCGCGCGCGCAGCTGGCGAGAGGTGCTGCTCAGCTTCTGCTCGCGCCCGGCGAAGGGCGAGGTGTTGACCGTGAACTGCATCCGCAGGGTGGGGTCTCCGACCTCGATCCGGGGCAGCGCCTCCGGGGAGTCGGCGGCGCAGATGGAGTCGCCGATGTTGACCTCGGGGAGCCCAAAGACGGCGACGATGTCCCCGACCCTGGCCTCCGGGACCTCGATCTGGTGGAGACCGCGCCACACCAGGATCCCGGTGATGGTTTGCTGCCCGCTCCAACCATCAGCGGTGCCCACCATCACCTGCTGCCCCTTGGTGAGCGTGCCCCGCTGCACCCTGCCCAGGGNNTCTGCCCCGGTAGGGGTCGTCGTCGAGCGAGCTGACCAGCAGCTGCAGGCTGAGGGAGGGATCGCCTCGGGGAGCGGGGACGTGGGCGACGATGGCGTCAAGGAGCGGCTCGAGATTGACGCCCGGGACGTTGAGTGAGGTGCTGGCGGTGCCCGCACGCCCGGTGGCGAAGATCACCGGGGCGTCGAGCTGGCCGGCGTCGGTGGCCAGCTCCAGGAGGAGGTCGTGAGTGGCCTCCAGGGCCACGTTGGGGTCGGCGTTGGTCCGGTCCAGCTTGTTGATCACGATCACCGGCCGGAGGCCGAGCAGCAGGGCCTGGCGGAGGACCACCCGGGTCTGGGGCATCGGCCCCTCGGCCGCGTCCACCAGGAGGAGGCAGCCGTCGGCCATCGAGAGCACCCGCTCCACCTCCCCGCCGAAGTCGGCGTGGCCGGGGGTGTCGATGACGTTCAGGGTGACGTCGTGATAGCGGATGGACGTGTTCTTGGCGAGGATGGTGATGCCCCGCTCCCGCTCCAGGTCGTTCGAATCCATGATCAGCTCACCGACCTGCTCGTGGTCGGCGAAGCTGTGCGTCTGCTTGAGCAGGGCGTCGATGAGCGTGGTCTTGCCGTGGTCGATGTGGGCGATGATCGCCACATTGCGGATGTCGTTGCGCTCGATGATGGACATGGGGAGGGGTTTCCGATTCAGCGCATCTGGTGTTCTGGGTCGACGGGAGCAGCCCGTCAGACGCGGACCACCTGGCTGCCGGGATCTCGGCGACGCCGGCGTCCTGAGTGTAGCCGTCCACGGGGCGGGGGCAGAGATCGTCGGGAGGGCAATCGGGCGTCCTGGTCTCGGGGTGGGGCGCGCGTTACCCTGGCATCAGCCGGCCGGCCGGCCTCGGCGAGCGCCTGAAAGGCCCCGGCGGCCATCAGGTCGGAGGCGGCGAAGACGGCGTCGAGCCGGGCCGTTTGGCGAGCAGGAAGGGCATGGCGCGGGCGCCGCCCTCGCGGGTCAGGTCGCCGGCTCGGACCATGCTCTCGTCGGTGGGCAGGCCGGCGGCAACGTGCATTTCGGCCCAGTCACCCCAATTGCAAGCTCCGAGCCAGACCCGCACGGGGACAAGAGGGCGGCTCGCCCATCAACGCGCACTGTACCTGCGTCTGATTCCGAGGGCGATCATCCCACTCCCGACGATCAGCAGCACCAGGCCAGGGAACATGAAGTCGGGAGCTGCAGCGCCCGTGGGGGGCGTTGGTGCGCCGGGGNNGGGGACGTTGAGGCAGCGGGGGGCGTTGAGGCAGCCGCAACCGTGCACGTGCCGCTCGGCGGGGTGATGTCGTTGGAGTCCAATGTGAGCGCCCCGTTTCGAGCCAGCGCGCGCCCCGTGAGATTGGCTCCGGTCACCATCGTGATGCTGGTGAGTGCCATCAGGTTGCCTTGGAACTGCGTGGTCGAGCCGAGCGTGGCCGAACTGCCAACCTGCCAGTACACGGCGCACGCCTGAGCACCATTCTGGAGAAGGACGACAGAGTTGCTCGCGGTGGTGAGCGTGCTGCCGATCCGGAAGATGAAGACGCCATTCCCGCTCAGGGTGAGTGAGCCGGTCAGCTGCGCCGAAGAGCTGAACGTGTAGACGCCGGGGCTCAAGTTCTCGCCGCCGAGGTCGTTGCCGGTCAGGTTGGACGTCGATGACGAGTTGGCGGCATCGGTGTATCCGGTCACCAGGTCGTTCTTCGCCTGCAGAGCCACGGCATCGCTGATGTGTTCGGCAGCGGTGACGCTGCCGGGAGGAAATCCAGTGACTGCGGAACCTGGGTCCAGTCCCAGATTGCCGGTGATCACTGTGGGCCCGGTGTTGGTGATCGTCGATCCAGCGAGGACCGCGAAGTTGAGGGCCGTCCCCAGGCTTGGCTGGGTGGCCGCAAAGGCCGCCGCCGGCCATGCGCCGGCGATCGCAGCGGTGACCAAGGCCACGAGGAAGACCCTGCTGGAGTGGGTCGCGGACTTGCGCGTCGTGCTCCCGCCGGCCACGGCTGCGCTGATCGGAGGGAATGTCGTTTGCATCATGGGCTCGCCTCGCTTTCATTGCGATGGTCGCTGAGCGGAAGGGTGCGTAACCGGCGCATCGGTCACCCGTAACCTCACCGTCGCCGTTCCACCACCAGAGCGTGCCTTCCTTTGTGCAAGAGGTCACGCGCTCAGCACCTGTGCGATCACCACAGGTCATCCGTCGTTTCCCGCCTCGTTGTGGTGCGAGCTATCCTCACCGACCCCGAGGGTGAGTGTGGCCGCGCCTCGGCGGCTCACCCTGGAGCAGCGCCCGGAGCAGGCGGAAGCTGTCCACGGCGATGGCGACCTGCTGACCTGGGCAGCGTCCGGCTGAGAGGTATGGTGCCGAGGCCCAGAATCGAACTGGGGACACCGGGTTTTTCAGACCCGTGCTCTACCAACTGAGCTACCTCGGCACGCCGCCCCTTCGGCGCTCTCGCGGCATCCTGCCCGGTGGCGCCCTCCAGTGCGAAGGGCGAGGATACCTGGTTGGCCACCGGCCGAGGCGCCCGTCGCACCCGGGGGATCAGCCCTCCAGCACCGTCGACGTCGGGCCCGCCATCTCCGCCCGACGTCGGGCGGTGGCGATGGCCGCCTCCGGGTCGCCGTCGAGGGCGGCCACCCCCGCCCGGATGGTCGTCTCCAGGGAGATGCGCCGCATCAACCCGAAGACCCGGTCGGCGACGGTCACGCCGGCGTCCACGCCGCCCTCGGTGATGAGCAGGAGCGAGGTGCCGTCACGGTCGATGGTCACCGGCTCGTTGGCCCAGGCGTACGCGATGATCAGCTGGGCGTAGCCGGCGCGCGCGCCCGGCGGGATCTCCTCCGAGATCACGAAGACCAGGCAGGCACCGTCACTGCCGGTGTCGCGCGCCGTCGCTAGGAACTCGGCGCGGGTCACCGCCCAGGGGAGGAGGGAGAGCGCGTCGCTGGTCACCGGGTGCCATGGTGACATGGGGACGGCTCGAACGGAACGCTCACCGCGCCCGGGCGTCCTCGCGGTGGGGGCAGTCCTCGACGTCGTGGTGGCAGTGGCAGCTCGGGGAGACGGAGAGCAGCGCCAGGTCGCCGTCCGGGAAGGAGATGAGCGGGGCCCGGTCCGGTCCGGGCATCCCGGCATCGCGGAGCTGCGCCGCCAGGACGTACACGGCCGCCCCCGCAACCCGCGTCCAGGCGGGCATGTTGGGTACCCCGGCGCGCACCATCCGCTCGGCCGCCTCCGCACTCGGGGCCTCGTCCAGGCGGCGGTGGCCGACCGACGGGCGGTAACCGCCCGCGTGGAGGTCGGGCACGCGCCCCGGAGCGTCCTCGAGCAGCCCCGTGACCGCCGTCTCGAGCAGCGGCAGACCGGCTCCGACCAGCCGTCGGGTCAGGGTGCCGGAGGTGTCGCGAGGGTCGACGGCGATCTCGGCCTGGGCGAGGATCGGCCCCGCATCGACCTTCGGGACCGCCCGATGGAGGGTGATCCCGGTGAGCTGCGCCCCGTCGGCGATGACCCAATAGACCGGCTCCGGCCCCCGGTAGTGGGGCAGCAGCGAGGGGTGGATGTTGATGAAGCCGTGATGGGGGATGCGCAGGGTGGGGGCGTTGACGATCTGATTGAAGCTGGCCATGACCGCCGCTTCCGGGCGCAGCGCCGCCAGGTCGATGCGGCTGTGGTCGTCATTGATCCGCCAGGTGCGGAGCAGGGGGACGCCGAGGTGATCGGCGATCCGGCTCAGCGCGTTGTCCCCGAGGATGGCCGGGTGGGCACCGGGGGAGGTGACGATCCCGCAGACGTGGACGTCCAGCTGGAGCAGGCAGAGGAGGAATGCCAGCGAGTAGTCGGAGGGGAAGCCGACGAAGAGGATCCGCGGCCCGGAGCCGGCCTCGGCGTGTCGCGCCGGTGTCCGGGGGAGGTCGCGGTCGGGGGCGAAGCTGAGGCTGGTCCGCCCCAGCAGCTCCTCACGGACCGCGTCCAGGTAGGGGGAGATCGTCGCCATAGGGCCATTCTGGCGAGTCAGGTCGCCAACAGCCCCTCCCGGCGCAGACCGGCCAGCGCCTCCACCACCGCGCCGGGGCGCGCGGCGGCCGGGACGGCGGCGACGGCACCCTCCAGCTCGGCGGCGCTCTGGTCAGGCCGGGCGAGCATGGCGCGGAGGACGGCGCCCCGGAGCTGCCGCATGCTCCCCGGGTAGGGCGCCTGCTTGCGGGGTGGCGCCTCCACCCCTTCCGCGAGGCGGGCGCGCGACGCGCATCCCGGGGCCAGAGGGCAGCGCTGGCAGGCGGCGCTCCGCCGCCGGCAGAGCAGGGCACCGACGTCGAAGAGCGCCAGGGTGTAGTCGCGCCATGACATCGCCGTGGGGCGATGCGCCTCGAGCGCCGCGTCCAGGCGCGCGCCGGGAGCCGTCTCCACGCCGAGGTGGCAGCGGGCGGCCACCCGCCCGAGGTTGACGTCGCGGGCGGGCGCGCCGGGGCGGTCGAGGGCAAGGCAGAGGAGCGCGCGGGCTGTGTAGGGCCCGACCCCGGGCA
>PLAX01000082.1 GCA_003135255.1 Candidatus Dormiibacterota bacterium
CGCTTGGCTGCCGGTGCCCGCTTGGCGACGGTGCGCTTCGCAGCCGGCTTGGCCGCGGTTGCCCTCTTGGCAACACGCCGCTTCGCGGCGCGCTTGGCCGGCGCACGCTTCGCGGTGCCACCGCGCACTGCCGAGGCGACTTGCCCAATCGCCTTGCGCAGCTCGCTGTCGATCTTCTCGACCGACTTCTCGAGCCCTGCGAGTCGCTTCTCCAGCTCGCGGACGGGCAGTGCCTTGACGAGACCCTGGACCGCCTTGAGGAGATCTCCGCCGGCGCCGCTGCGCGGTGCCGCGGCGCGTGCCCGGCGAACCGTCGCTTTGACGGCTCGCTTTGCGGTGCCGCTCTTGCTTCGTCTGGTCCTGGCCATATGCTGAAAGCCTCCGTTGGTTGCGACAGCCAGTGGTCTGCCGGCTGCCGGTCCTGCGTTTTGGACAGGGAGCGGATAATCGCCCCTGTCAGGATCGTCATATAGCATGCAGCCTACATACATGGATGTCAACGTGTGAGGGCGATCGTTACCGCCGCAAAGGTGCTCTCGGCTGCCTTCCAACGGGTGCAGTCCATCGTGTGGCGCGATCCCCGCGAGGCAATGACGGACGTGCTCGACGCGGCTCGCATGCGCGCGGCGCAGGTCGGCGCGCCGTCGCTTTCAGCGCACACACCGGCCGCGCAGACCGCCGATTGCCGTGTGTGGATGATCTCAGCGCCCGGCTTCCATGCGGCGTCCCACCCAGATGGAACGCGCCCGGCGCGCCGACATCCGCTCCCGTCAATCGAGCCGCCGGTACCAGAGTGAGGTCGGACGCAGGCCGGAGCGGTCAGGCCGCATTGCGTAATCGGGAATCACCCCCACCTTGATCCAACCCAGGTGGGCGTAGAGATGCTCCGCGTCGCTCCCGGTCTCCGTGTCGAGGATCAGCAGGGTGCGACCCAGGGCCCGGGCCTCCACCTCCAGCTGCTTCATGAGGCGGGCGCCGACTCCCAGCCGCCGCGCGGAGCGGTGGACCAGCATCTTCTGCACCTCGGCGCGGTGGGTGGCGTTGGACTGCCATGAGAGCATCAGCTGCACGCAGCCAACCAGCCGATCGTCGAGGAAGGCGGCGAGCACGACCCGGCGACCCAGGTCCATCTCGTTGAGCACGCCCGCGAACCAGTCGCGGGCCTCGTAGTGGGCGAGCGGTGCGACGAAGCTCACCGACGCGCCTCCCTCCACGGAGTCGACCAGCAGGTCGGCCAGATCGTCGAGGTGACGGCGGGCGGAGAGGGCGTCGAGGCGGCGGATGACCACCTCGGGCCGGCGCCTGGCGGCGGGCTCGGTCACTGCAGTCACGGCAGAAGGTTACATTCCGGGTGCGCGAGTGCATCATCGACAGTTGATGCCGGCTGTTCGGGCCCCCACCTATCGGGCGATGGTTCTCCGCGAGCGAGGCTCCCCCCTCACCGCGGAGGAACGCCCTGTGCCCGAGCCCCTCGAATACCAGGTGGTGCTGCGGGTCGCCGCATGCGCCGTCTGCCGCACGGATCTCCACGTCGTGGATGGGGAGCTCGACCGCGGTGTCCTCCCCATCGTGCTCGGGCACCAGGTGGTGGGCAGGGTCGTGTCAGCGGGGCCGGATTCCGCCCTGCAGGTGGGAGAGCGGGTGGGCGTGCCGTGGCTGGCCTCGACCTGCGGAAGCTGCGAGATGTGTGCCGCGGGGCGCGAGAACCTCTGCCCCTCCGCCCGGTTCACCGGCTGCGACGTCGACGGCGGTTTCGCCGAGCTCGTCCTGGCCGACTCCCGCTTCTGCCTGCGCCTGCCCGGCGCCTACGGGGATGTCGAGGCGGCGCCGCTCCTCTGCGGCGGCCTCATCGGCTTCCGAGCGCTTCGCATGGCGGGCGAGGCATCGCGGCTGGGCCTGTACGGCTTCGGCAGCGCCGCACACCTGATCACGCAGGTGGCCCGCCACCGTGGGGCCGCGGTGTACGCCTTCACGCGGGCTGGAGATCTCGCCGGCCAGGAGTTTGCCCGCAGCATGGGGGCGACGTGGGCGGGGGAGAGCACCGGCCCCGCTCCCGAGCCGCTCGACGCCGCCATCATCTTCGCTCCAGCCGGCGAGCTGGTGCCCCTCGCGCTCGCGGCGGTGCGGCCCGGGGGCACCGTCGTCTGCGCCGGCATTCACATGAGCGACATCCCCCGGTTCCCCTACTCGCTGCTCTGGGGGGAGCGCTCGCTCCGTTCCGTGGCCAACCTCACGCGGGAGGATGGCGCCGACTTCATGGCGCTGGCGGGTGAGGCGCGGATCGACGTCCTGACCGAGGTGCTCCCCCTGGCCCAGGCGGATCGGGCCCTGGAGTTGGTCCGGACGGGTCGGGTCCGGGGGACGGCCGTCCTGGTTCCGGATTGAGAGCCGCTCGGAGCCCGGTGGCGGGAGTGACGCAGGCCATCCGCCGGCCGCGATGCGCAGGCGGGAGGTGTGAGATCTCTGCGAGCGGGTACAAATGTCCCCATGACCGAGCACAGCGCCGAGCTTCTTCCGATCCTTCCTCTTGACGAGGTCGTCGTCCTGCCTCACATGACCGTGACCGTCGCGGTCCAGGGGGAGGCCCAGCGTGCCGCGATCGAGGCGGCCAACCAGGGCAACCGCCTCGTCCTCCTGGTCCCCCGCATCGAGGGCAAGTTCGGAAGCATCGGCACTGTCGCGCGCGTGCAGGAGTCGGGAAAGCTGCCCACCGGCGCCGAGGTCTCGATCCTCACCGGGCAGTACCGCGCCCGCCTCGGCGCGGGGCAGGCGGACGTGGGCGGCGCGCTCTGGGTGCAGGTCGATCCCGCTCCGGACGACGAGAACCCCTCCGAGGCAGTGGTCGAATTGGCGCGCGAATATCGCGCGCTGGTCGAGAGCCTGCTGGAGATCCGGGGCGCCAGCGGAGCCATCCAGTTCCTCCGCGAAGCCCGAGCGCCCGGACACCTGGCCGATCTTTCCGGGTACTCCCCCGACTTCAGCCTGGCCCAGAAGCTGGAGATCCTGGAGGCGCTCGATGTCGAGAAGCGGCTGACCCTCGTCATTGCGTGGACGAAGGAGGCGCTCGGCGAGGCCGATCTCAAGGACCGCATCCGCACCGAGGTGGCCGAGGGGATGCAGAAGAACCAGCGCGAGTTCATCCTGCGCCAGCAGCTCGAGACCATCAAGAAGGAGCTGGGCGAGGGAGGGGACGACGTGGTCTCCACCTATCGCAAGCGGCTCGCCGACGCCGGCATGCCGGAGAAGGTGGCGGCCGAGGTGGAGCACGAGATCGACCGGCTGGAGCGCACCAGTGAGCAGAGCCCCGAGCACGGCTGGATCCGCACCTACCTGGACTGGATGCTCGACCTGCCGTGGAACGTCCGCTCCGACGACAACTTCGACCTCACCGCAGCGCGCACGGTGCTGGACACGGACCACACCGGGCTCGAGGACGTGAAGGACCGGATCATCGAGTTCCTCGCGGTCCGCAAGCTGCGCAAGGAGCGTGGATTGGAGGTGATCGGCGGGCGGGGGTCAGGCGCGATCATCACCCTGGTCGGCCCACCCGGCGTCGGCAAGACCTCGCTCGGCGAGTCGGTCGCGCGCGCCCTGGGGCGCAAGTTCGCCCGCGTCTCGCTGGGGGGCATCCGCGACGAGGCGGACGTCCGCGGCTTCCGCCGCACCTACGTCGGCGCCCAGCCGGGGCGCATCGTCCGCGCTCTCAAGGAGGCGGGCACCAAGAACCCCGTGATCATGCTGGACGAGATCGACAAGGTCGGCGCCGACTGGCGCGGCGACCCCTCGGCGGCGCTCCTCGAGGTGCTCGATCCCGCCCAGAACAACACCTTCCGCGATCACTACCTGGAGGTCGACCTCGACCTCTCCGAGGTGCTCTTCATCCCCACCGCCAACGTCTCGGAGACCATCCCAGCCCCCCTCCTCGACCGGATGGAGCTGATCCGGCTCGACGGCTACACCGAGCGGGAGAAGCTGGCGATCGCCCGCGATCATCTGCTCCCTCGCCAGGTCGCCCAGGCGGGGCTGAAGCCGGAGGAGATCGAGGTCGGCGACGACGCCATCCTCAAGGTGGTCACCGACCACACCCGTGAGGCCGGGGTCCGCAACCTGGAGCGCGAGTTGGGCCGGATCACCCGCAAGCTGGCCACTCGGATCGCCACCGGCGCCGTGGAGACGCCGGTTAAGGTCGGATCTGACCAGATCAGGGACTATCTCGGCAAGCCCAAGTTCGACAACGAGGTGGAGGAACGGACGGCCGTTCCCGGGGTGGCCACCGGGCTGGCCGTCACCGGCGCGGGCGGCGACGTCCTCTTCGTCGAGGCGGCCACCAGCGGCTCCGACGGCAATCTCCTCCTCACCGGTCAGCTCGGTGACGTGATGAAGGAGTCCGCGCAGATCGCGCTCTCCTACGTCCGCTCCCACGCCGAGCGGTTGGGGATCAGCGCCGAGGCGGCGGCCAAGGGCTTCCACATCCACGTCCCCGAGGGCGCGGTGCCCAAGGACGGGCCCTCGGCCGGGGTGACCATGACCACCGCGATCGTCAGCCTGCTCACCGGGCGCCCGGTGCGGAGCACGGTGGGGATGACCGGCGAGGTGACCCTGCAGGGGCTGGTGCTGCCCATCGGCGGGGTCAAGCAGAAGGTGCTGGCCGCCCACCGCATGGGCCTCACCGAGGTGATCCTGCCCCGGCGCAACGAGCAGGACCTCGACGACGTGCCCGAGAGCGTCCGCACGGCGATGAAGTTCCACCTGGCGAGCCGCGTCGACGATGTGCTCGCCGTCGCCCTGGAGCCGCCCCGTGCGGAGGCCGGCGCCGCCGCCTGAGCCGCCGACGGACCGTGGCCGGGCGATCGCGCCTCTCGGGTTGTTTCCACCCCGTCGTTGCCGCTGAGCACCGGATCGTCGATAATCCGGCCCGACCGTGCTGAATTGGCCGGAACGTCCCTGGTGACGGGATGCCGGGTGCGGCGTGATCGTGCGGAGGCCCGAGCGTGGCGGTGTTCCCGGAGTGAGGGGCGGGGTGCGAAGACTTGCTTTCAGCCTCGGCCTGGGCTTCCTCGCCGCCTTGGGTGCCCAGGGAGCGGGCACCGTCGCGGCGGCCTCTCCCGCCCCGCCGGCGGTGACCTTGCATACCCACACGCCGATCCCTGTGGTCCCGGCGTTGCCGGGCCCGGTGGAGTCCCCGATCCGTGATCTCACCCAGTCGGACAACTGGTCTGGCTACGACCTCACGAGCGGGGGGTACACGGCGATCGCCGGCTGCTGGACCGTGCCCTCCGTGTCCCCCAGTGCGTGGCCCACCTACTCGTCGACATGGATCGGGATCGATGGCGGTCTCGGCGATGGCACCGATCAGAACCTGATCCAGACCGGAACCGAACAGGATTGGTCCTCGACAAGCGGATTGGCGCCATATTCCGCCGAGTACTCCGCCTGGTGGGAGGTCCTTCCCGCGAACGCCATCACCATCCGGATGACCATCACCCCCGGAGATGTGATGTGCGCGAGCATCACCAAGGACTCCCCAACCGAGTGGACCATATCTCTCACGGACCAAACCACCGGGGCCTTCTTCAGCTTGCGTCCGTCGACGAAGACGTTCCCAGGAACGGGTGAGACCGCCGAGTGGATTGTCGAGGCCCCGTACGCCTCCACGCAGTACTACACGTGCGGCCCCTGCACCCTCGCGAATTTCGGCCACGTCACTTTCGATTCGGCGTCTGTCAACACCGGGGTCAACCCGGCGCTCAACCCTGTCGAGGGCTGGGAGATGGTGCAGGACGACAGCTTCGTCGCCATTCCGTCGGCTCCGAACGGCAGCGGCAATGGCTTCACCGTGAGCTATGCGCCACCTCCCAGCCCGGGATGGGCGGGATACGAGGGGCTCGGTTCCGGCCCCCTGGGCGGCCAGCCCCACGTCATCTCCTCGGGCCCGGGGAACCTCGACGTCTTCTGGCGGGGTACGGACAACGGGCTCTGGCACACGTGGTACAGCGGCGGCCAGTGGCACGGCCCGCAGGAGCTAGCCCCGGCGGGATCGCTCGCCTCCGATCCCTCCCCCGTGTCCTCGGAGGCGGGCGTCCTGGATGTCTTCTGGAAGGGGACGGACGGCAACCTCTGGCACGTCTGGTACCAGAACGGCTGGCACGGGCCGCAGTCCCTCGGAGGTGGCCCGCTGGGCTCGGCGCCTCAGCCGGTGTCCTGGGGCTCGGGTCAGATCGACGTCTTCTGGAAGGGAACGGACGGCAATCTCTGGCACATGTGGTACCTGAACGGCTGGTACGGGCCCCAGTCGCTGGGGGGCGGTCCGCTGCTCTCCACGCCCCATCCGGTGTCATGGGGGTTCGGCAACATCGACGTGTTCTGGGAGGGGCCGGGCGAGAGCCTGGTGCATGAGTGGTACGGCAGCGGCTGGCAGGGTCCGCAGAACCTTGGCGGGGCGGGAACGGTCGCTGCGGACCCCGAGCCGGTCTCCTGGGGCCCGGGCAATATCGAGGTCTTCTGGAAGGGGGCCGACGGCAACCTCTGGCAGGACTACTTCGCAAACGGCTGGGCGGGAGCGGCGTCTTTGGGAGGGCCGGGCGGCGCCGGGACCCTGATCTCCAACCCGGTGCCGGCGTCGTCCGGCGTCGGTCTGCTCAACGTCTTCTGGCAGGGGGCGGATGGCGGCCTCTGGGAGGCGTACTACCAGAACGGATGGACGGTGGGGGCGAGGATGGACGAAGGGACCATCGGATCGGCACCGTCAACGTCCAGCTGGCCCGGCATCCTGAACGTATTCTGGGAGGGGACCGACCAGAACCTCTGGTACGACTACGGCGGCTGAGCCGCGCCCCCGCCCCCGGAGCCGGACGCCGGCGGAAAGCCTCTCTCGGCCCCCCTATACTCGAATCGCCGTGAGCGACCTGGCCCCGCTGAACGATGAGATCGACACTCTCATGGCGAGCCTGCGCGCCGAGTCGCGGGACATCCGGGTCTTCTTCCAGGTCTTCGCCGGCAAGCTGGCCTTCGCTCTTCCCGACGCTGTCGAGATCGAGCGTGACGGGTCGCTCTTCGCGCGGAGGCGGCCGATCCGGAGGATCACGGTGCGGGTCGGTGACGACATCCTGGAGGCCGAGATGACCCGGGAGGGGTTGATCTGTCGCGAGGTCCAGGTCCTCAACGGGCTGACCGAGGAGATCAGCTTCGAGGCCTGGATGCGGGTGCTCGCGGCGTCCCTCCGGCAGAAGGCACGGAGCACCGCGGAGGCGAGCGCCGTCCTCCGCGCCCTGCTCACCTGACCCGCGGGCCCACGCCCCCGGCGCTGCCCCTCCCCAGCACGGGAGCTCTCCTCGCAGCAGACCGGGGATCGCCGGTGTACCAGATGTTGTGCTGGGCCTCGTTGGCGGCCACCAGATGGGGGACGGGCCCGGAGAGGCCTCTGGTACCATTCGGCGATGGGAGAGCACCTCGTGCGGCCGGCCAGAAGGGGGGTCGGAGGGAGGCGAGATGGAGGTTGAGCTGGGGCGCTCCAAGCGCGGCCGCCGAGCCTACGGATTCGATGAGGTGGCCCTCGTCCCCGGACGGGTGACCATCGACCCCGACGAGATCGAGGTCGGACTGAGCCTCGACGGGATGTCGCTTGCCATCCCCTTCTTGGCGGCAGCCATGGACGGGGTGGTGGACGTCAGATTCGCCGTCGAGATGGGCCGGCTCGGTGGGCTGGCCGTCCTCAACCTGGACGGCGTCCAGTGCCGGTACGAGGACCCGACGGAGGTGCTCGAGGCGATCGCCGCCGCCCCTCCGTCCGAGGTCAACGTCCTGCTCCAGAAGATCTACCAGGCCCCGATCCAGGATGGCCTGATCGGCCAGCGGATCGAGGACATCAAGAAGCTGGGCGGCCCCTGCGCCGTCTCCACCGTCCCCGCCCAGGCGGCCCGCCGCGCCGGGATCGTCCAGGAGGCCGGTGCCGACTGCCTGGTGGTCCAGGGGACGGTGCTCACCGCGCGCCATATCAGCCGCGGCCACGAGCAGCTCTCCTTTCGCGAGCTGACCTCTCAGCTGAGCATCCCGGTCGTGGTCGGCAACTGCGTCGACTACGCGACCGCCCTGGAGCTGATGGACACCGGCATCAAGGGCCTGCTGGTCGGCGTCGGCCCGGGCGCCGCCTGCACCACCCGCGCCGTGCTCGGCGTGGGCGTGCCCCAGGTCACGGCGACCAGCGACTGCGCGGCGGCGCGCGACGACCATCTCCGTCGCACCGGCGAGCATGTTGCTGTCATCACCGACGGGGGGATGCGCCTAGGCGGAGACGTCCCCAAGGCCTTCGCAACGGGCGCCGACGCCGTGATGCTCGGCTCCGTGTTCGCCTCGGCTGAGGAGGC
>PLAX01000001.1 GCA_003135255.1 Candidatus Dormiibacterota bacterium
GCAATCAGAAGTAGGTTCCAGGTGCGGATTTCGGGTGAAACCGATCACCCGTTTCGGTTGAATCCGACCACCTGTTTCGGCGGAATCCGACCAGGCATTTCGGTTGAATCCGATCACCTGTTTCGGTGAATCCGACCACCTGACGGAGCTGTCACCGGAGCGGCAGCGCGGTCAGGAACCTTCCCCTGTGCTCACCTCCTTCAGGAACGTCGGGTTGGTGGTATGCAGTCTGCCAGGCCCGGGCTCCGGAGGGCCAGCGGCCAGGTCATAAGGGTCGAGGGCGATGGTCATCGCGCCGTGGAGGGCCTCTCAGCGGCTCGCTGTCTGGCGGGCACCGCATCGACTGGAGCAGCTGAACCGTCTGAGGCGGTGAGCTGCGGCTCGGAGGGGTCGTGACGTCGTCGCAGCGAGTCGCCGTGGAGCTCGACGCGGTGGGCGTTGTGGAGCAGCCGGTCGAGGGTGGCGTCGGCGAGGGTGGGCTCCCCCAGGGCGTCGTGCCAGCCGGCGATGGGCAGTTGGCTGGTGACGATGGTGGAGCGGCGCTGGTTGCGGTCCTCGATGACCTCGAGCAGGTCAGCGGCCTGGTCGGTGGTGAGCGGCCGTAGCGCCAGATCGTCGAGGACCAGGACATCGACCTTGGCGAGGGCGACGAGCAGCCGTGACCAGCGCCCGTCCAGGCGGGCCAGGGCCAGGTCGGAGAGCAGCCGTGGCACCCGGTGATAGAGGGCGGTGCGGCCGGCACGAACGGCGGCCTGGGCCAGGGCGCAGGCAAGGAACGACTTCCCGCAGCCGGTGGGTCCGACGATGAGGACGTTCTGGTGCCCGTCCACCCACTGGGCGCCGGCCAAGCTGAGCACCTGAGAACGGTCGAGACCGCGCGGGTGGCGGAAGTCGATGTCCTCGACGCAAGCGGTGGAGCGGAGCTTGGCGGTCTTGAGGTTGCGCTCGACCCGGCGGTTGTCGCGGTCCTGGGCCTCGCGGTCGACGAGCAGCCCCAGCCGCTCCTCGAAGCTGAGCGCCTGGTACTCGGTGCCCTCCAGCTGCTCGCTGAGGGCCCGGGCCATGCCCATCAGGTTGAGGGTGTGGAGCTTGTCCAGGGTCGGGGTGATGAGCATGGTGAGCCTCCTCGTCACTGGTAGTAGGCGGGGCCGCGGACGTTGGCGTGCTGACCGTGGCCGTTGCTGCTGGGGGGCGGGAATGCGGGCTGGCGGTCCAGACCGGTGCGCAGGATGGAGTCGACGCTGCGGTAGCTGAAGGCCCCGATCGCCACCGCCCGGGCACACGCGGCCTCCAGCCGCTCGGGGCCGTAGCGCTTGCCAAGCCGCAGCACCCCCAGGCAGGAGCGGAAGCCCTGCTCGGGATGGGGCCGCGAGCGCAGGATGCCGGCCGCCAGCGCCGCCGTCTGCGGCCCCGTCTCCTCGGCCCAGCGCGTGATCCGGCCCGGCGTCCACTCCAGGTGGCGGCGGTGGGACGCCGGCATGTGCTCCGTCACCGTGGTGAAGCCGCCGCGCCGGAAGCTGCGCGGATGGCTGGCCACCCGCCGGCCCCGGACGAACACCTCGACCGTCGACGCCGTCAGCCTCGTCTCGTACAGCTGACCGACGAGCTGGTAGGGGACCGAGTAGTAGTGGTGGTCGACCTCGACGTGGTAATCGATGTTGACCTTGCCCCGCTTCCAGATCCCGTACTCATAGGGGCGCTCCGGCAACGGCCGCAGCGCCGGCTTGTCGAGCTCCTCGAAGAGGCTGCGCCGACACCCGTCCAGCTTCTTGAAGGGCCGGTCGTTGAGCCGCTGGAGGCGCTCGCGGATGGCGTCATTGAGCGCCACCCCGGAGAAGAAGGTCTGATGGCGAAGCGTGGCCAGGATCCAGCGCTCCGCCATGAGCACGCCCGCCTCCACCTTGGCCTTGTCCCTCGGCTTGTGCGGCCGGGCCGGGATCACCGCGCAGCCGTAATGGGTCGCCATCTCCTCGTAGGTGCGGTTGAGCAGCGGCTCGTACCGATGGGCCTGGGTGACCGCGCTCTTCAGGTTGTCGGGGACCAGGATCTTCGGACAGCCACCCAGGAACTGGAAGCAGCGCACGTGGGCGGCGATCCACTGGGGCAGCCCCTGAGATGGCAGCGCCTCGGCGTAGGTGAAGTCGGAGGCGCCCAGCACCCCGACGAAGAGCTCCCACGGGTCCTCCACGCCGGTCTCGGGGTCGACCACCGGGATCGTCTCCCCGGCGAAGTCGAGGAACAGCTTCTCGCCGGCGCGGTGCTCCTGGCGGAGGACGAGGTCCAGGTGACGCGCCCACTCCCGGTAGTGGTGCACGAACTGGGTGTACTGGTGGCCGTCGGGATGGGTCTCCTTGTGCTCCATCCAGAGCAGCTGCAGGGTCACCGACGGCCGCCGCAGCTCGCGGTGGACCGCGGCCCAGTCCGGCATCGGCCGCTGGCTCTGGGGCGGGAAGTCGCCGCGGGTGAAGAGGCGCCGCTCCAGGTCGGCGTCGTCCATCCCGTCGGGAAGCGGCCAGCTCAGGCCGGCGGCCGCGATCCGGCCCAGGTAGTCGGCCACCGTCGTCGGTGGCACACCCGCTGCCCGGGCCACCTGACGTCGGCTCAGTCCCTCCCCCTGGCTGAGGCGGAGTACCTCTCGTATCTTGCGCATGGCGGATCGGGGTCGGGGCATCGGCACGCTCCTCGAACGTCTGGTGGACCGTCCGAGTGAGGGTGCCAGCCCTCCTCACCTCACGTCGCCGCCCGGCCCTCCCCCAGGTGGTCGGAAACCCCGAACTGGGTGGTCGGATTCAGCCGAAACGGCTGATCGCTTTCAGCCGAACTGGGTGGTCGGATTCGCCGAACTCCGCAAACGGGAGACAAGGGGGAAAAGAACGAGAAGAGATGAACGTACCCTTGGGAGTCATGGGTTCTTCCTGAG
>PLAX01000153.1 GCA_003135255.1 Candidatus Dormiibacterota bacterium
CCTCACGCACCCGGACGGCGGTCTGGAGCATGTCCCCGGCGTGCCGGGCGTCCGGCGAGCTGGCGGTGGTCGGCATCAGGAGCTGGTCGGCGGCCACCAGCACGGCGGCGATGACCGGCTCGGAGTGGCCGGTGTCGATCACCGCCCAGTCGTAGGCGCCGGCGACGACCGCGAGGCAGCGCTGGATGAGGAAGGGGCCGCCCTCGGCCGACTGGAGCACCAGGTCCGCGTCGGCGAGCCGGGGCGAGCTGCCCAGGAGGTCCAGGTTGTCGGAGACCGGCCCGATGTAGGGGCGGGGGTCGAGCGACGCCGGCGGGGCCGCCAGGACGGCATCGAGGCCCATTCCCGCGAGCCGCGGTCCGCGGGCGTAGCGGGTGAGGTCCGCCTGCTTGTCGGCATCCACGGCGAGCACCCGCAGCCCCCGGCGGGCCAACTCGGCGGCAACCTGAAAGGCCAGGGTGGACTTTCCCACGCCACCCTTGTTGGCGGTGACCGCGAGTACCCGCATCACCGGAGCTGCTGCGACGTCACGTGAACGGTCACCGAACCTCGTGAGTGCGCACGGGATAGGACGTTGAAGGACACGCCGCGCTCGGGCGGCACAGCCCGGACACTACGGTAACGGCGAGTCGCGTGTCAACCCGGGGTCCGGGGGACGCCGCAGACGCATCGCCGGTGGCGGCGCGTCGCATCGAATGGGCCACGTAGACCGCGATGTCGTCGACCGCAAGCACCCCCGGGGCCTCCCGGGAGGCGATCCCCTCGTCGAGCATGGTCAGGCAGAAGGGGCAGGCGGTGGCCACCCGGGTCGCACCGGTCTCCGCTGCCTGACCGACCCGGCGGTGGTTGACCCGCGGCCGTCCCTTCTCCATCCACATCCGTCCGCCCCCGGCGCCGCAGCACATCCCCTCGCGCCGGCTCCGCTTCATCTCCACCACCCTCATCCCGGGGATGCGCTCGAGGATGTCGCGCGGCGGCGCGAAGATGTCGTTCCACCGGCCCAGGTAGCAGGAGTCGTGATACGTCACCGTCTCCTCGATCGGCCGCTCCAGGACGATCCTCCCCTCTCGGATGAGCCTGTCGATCAGCTCGGTGTGGTGGATCACCTCGTAGTGGCCGCCGAGGTCGGGGTACTCGTTGGCGAAGGTGTTGAAACAATGAGGGCAGCTGGTGACGATGCGGCGCACACGGTACCCGGCCAGCACCTCGATGTTCTGCCTTGCACGCTCCTGGAAGAGGTATTCATTGCCGATCCGGCGTGCCGGGTCGCCGGTGCAGCGCTGCGCCGGTCGGGACGCCGCGACTGGCGCATCAATTGGACCAGGCGCCGCCATCTCAGCGCAGTGAGCGTGAACGACGTCCCGGCCAGGGCCAGCAGGGCAATGGGGCTGATGATTGAGACGATCATTGGCAGCCGCGCCAATGCGACGGGTGCGCGGCGCTCATGCGACCCGCGGCCGTCGCCAGAACCTCACCGGCCGCGCCAGGTGGGCGGACGGGTGCGTTTCTCCCGGAAGGCGGCGAGCCCCTCGCGCGCGTCCTCCGTGGCGAGAAGGCGGGCAAACTCCTCCTGTTCGCGAAGCAGCCCGTCCTCCAGGGACCCCTCGAGGCCCGTGCGGACCGCGCGCTTGATGGCGGCGACGGCCAGCGGAGGGCGCATCGCGATCAGGTTCGCCAGCGAGAGAGCCGTCGTGCGGAGATCGCCGGCGGGGACGACCCGGGTGACCAGACCCCATTCGAGCGCACGCGCGGAGTCGATCTGCTCCCCGGTTAGGAGCATCTCCAGCGCACGCCCCCGGCCCAGCAGGCGGGGCAGCCGCTGGGTGCCGCCCCAGCCGGGCATGATGCCGAGCGTGATCTCGGGCTGACCAAAGCGGGCGTTCTCACTGCAGATGCGCAGGTCACAGGCCAGGGCGATCTCGCAACCGCCACCCAGGGCGTAGCCGTTGACCGCGGCGACCACCGGCAGACGCGACGCCTCCAGCCTCCGAGTCACTTCGACAGCAGCCGTGACGTCGTCGGCGTCGCGGGGGAACTCGGTCAGGTCGGCGCCGGCCGAGAAGTAGCGGTCGCCGTCGCCGGTGAGTACCAGCGCGCGGCAGGCCGGGTCGTTCTCCGCGGCGGTGAGCACCTCCAGCAGCGCGGCCGCGACGGCGCGGCTGACGGCGTTGGCGGGCGGATGGGCGATGGTGACCAGGGCCGCCGCCCCCTCGAGCTCCACGCGGATCGGGTCGGTGGTCTCGGCCATGAAGGGGCACGCTACCCCACAGGGCGGGCGCGTGGTCATCCCGGACTCGCAGCGGGGGCGCCGTGGGGCCATGATCGGTGGCGATGACCGAGACGCCCGAGCCGATCCCGCCTCCCCTCCTCCCGTCCCGAGTCGACCCGGGCCGGCTCGGCGACCTGGAGGCGGCCGACCTGGATGCCGAGGCGGCCCGGCTCGCCGAGGCGGAGCGCGCGACCCGGACGGCGATGTCCCCGTACGATCGGCAGCTGCGCGAGATCCATGCCCGCCAGGAGGAGATCGCCACCGAGCGGCGACGCCGCGAGCGGGCCGGGCGCCATGCCGCGCGGATCGCCGTGCGGGAGATGGCGGGGAGCGGCGAGATGCGGGCCCTGGCCGACGCCCTGCTGGCGGAGCCATCACCGCTTCCGGAGGGGAGGCCGCTCTCCGAGGTGCGGGCGTTCCTCTCGAGCGGTGGCCAGGTCGGCTTCGGCTACCCCACCCGGCCCGGGATCCTCGGCTTCACGGATGGCCGCCAGCTCCGCAACGCCACGACCTGGGGGGAGGCACGGGCCCTCTATGCCGACGGCTGGGAGCCCGGCGCCCCGGGAGCTGCGGGCGTGCGCGGAGTCCGCGTCCACCTGAGCGGTACCCGGGTGGAGCGGGTGGTGACGCCGGGCGAGGTGGTGCTCGAGCTGGCCGGCGGCGAGGCGGTCACCACCGGCCAGCCCTCCTGAGCGCGCCGCGCGGGCACAGCCGGGTCAGCGCGCCCGGCGGAACCGCCGCGAGGTCGCGATCAGGATGCCTCCGCCCAGCACCAGGAAGAGCGCCGGCACTGCCAGCGCCCACGCGGACGGCCGCGTGAAGCTACAGACGCTCGAAGCGGTCGATCGCGAGCACGAAGACGGTGGCGCCACCGACCTCCACGTCGACCGGATGCGGCGCGGCCGTGTTCGGCGCGGGTCCCGCCGCGGCGGCGGCCTGGAACCGTTCGTTGCGCCGCTTGGCACGGCTCCGGATCAGGTCGATGACCGTGTCGACCTGGGCCGCCTCGACACCGATCAGGAGGGTGACGTTCTCGCGGTCCAGGAAGCCGCCTGAGCTGCCGAGACGGGTGCAGGCGAAGCCCGCGTCATTCAGGGCGATGACGCAACCGTTCGCGTCCTTGGTGTGGACGATGGCGAGGACCAGCCTCACCGGGGTTCCCCACCGGGGTTCGGCGACGCCGGGTGATGCTCGGCGAGCCGCCGCAGGGCCACGGCGCGGATCTCGGTGAGGACGACCGCGGGGGGACGGCTCGCATCGATCCTGACGATCCGTCCGGGATCGGCGGTGGCGAGCTGGACGAAGCCCTGCCGGACGGCATTGTGGAAGCCGTCGGCGGCGGTCTCGAAACGGTCGAGGGGGAGCTGCTGGGAGCGCTGACGGTCCTCGGCGGTCGGGCGGGGAAGCTCGAGCAGGAAGGTGAGGTCCGGCCAGACGTCCATGCAGGCCTGGGCGTGGAGCCACTGCAGCGCCGAGACGGGGAGGCCGCGCCCCGCGCCCTGGTAGGCGAGCGTCGAGTCCGCGTACCGGTCGGCGATCACCACGGCCCCGGCCTGGAGCGCCGGGAGGATGCGCTCGCGGAGGAGCTGGACGCGCCCCGCGATGAAGAGCAGAGCCTCGGTCCAGGGGTCGATCCGCACCTGGTGATGCTGGAGCAGGTAGCCGCGGACCAGGTCGCCGAGCTGGGTGTCGCTGGGTCGCAGGGTCACGACGTCGCGGCCCGAGCGGCTCAACTCACCGGCAAGCGCAGCCCCCTGGGTGCTCTTGCCGGCTCCATCGATCCCCTCCAGCGAGATGAAGAAACCGGGCCAGGACGACACGGTCACGGAGTATGAGCCCCGCGCGCCAAGCGGCGCAGTCGTCAGGAGGCCGCCGGGCCGAGGATGACCAGGTACCGGTTCGGCTCCTCGCCCTGGCTGCGGGCGGCCATCTCGTGCTGCTCGACCAGCTCATGCTGGAGCCGGCGGACGTAGGCGTTCTGGGGTGAGAGGTCCACCTCACCCCCGAGCTGCCNNCGCAGCACCTCGATGGGGATGCCTGACGACTCGGCGAGCCGGACCGGCGAATCCTTGCGCCGGTAGTAGTTCTTGAGAGTCAGGACGATGTCGGAGTCCTCGACGTGGTGCTGGATGCGCACCGGCAGCTTGAGCTCGCGCACCGACTGCTCCAGGTAGCTCCGCGAGACCCCGTAGGGAAAGACCGACAGCGGTGGGGTGAGGCGGGGCGAGCCGTTGCCCCCCCGCTCCCCGGGCTCGCGGCGGCCGCGCTGCTGGCTGGCGATGTACTGCTCGACGTCGAAGCCGCCCCGGCGGTGCTCGCGCTCGCGAGGCCGGCGTCCCCCACCGCCGAACGGCGGGGGCTCGAACTGGCTGGGTGGCCCCCCGGTCTCGATCCGGCTGATGATCTGCCCCGCGTCGCCACGCATCCGGATCTGAGGTGGCTTGTACTTGCCGCGAAGCGCCTCGTCGACGGTCTCGGCGACGGGCATGTGGACCGCCACCCGGTCGCGCTGCTGGATCTCGACGAGGACGTCGAAGGTGGGTGGCGCCTTGCGCTCGAGCACGGACTTCTGGGTACCGCGGCGGCGCGCCTCCTCGTCGGAAAGCGTGACGGTCTGGATGCCGCCCAGCAGGTCGTTGAGGGTGGGGTTGACCAGCAGGTTGTCCAGGGTCATGCCGTGGGCGGTGCCCACCAGCTGCACGCCGCGCTCGGCGATGGTCCGGGCCGCGGCCGCCTCCAGCTCGGTGCCGATCTCGTCGATGACGATGACCTGGGGCATGTGNNGCGCACTCGCGGAGCATGGTGGTCTTCCCGATGCCGGGGGCTCCCAGCAGGAGGATGCTGCGGCCCTGGATCACGATGTCCTTGATGATGTCGATGGTCCCGGTCACCGCCCGGCCGACGCGGCAGGTGAGCCCCACGATGGCGCCCGCACGGTTGCGGATCGCGCTGATGCGATGCAGGGTGCGCTCGATCCCGGCGCGGTTGTCATCGCCGAAGTCACCGACGCGCTGGACCACGTACTCGATGTCGGCATCGGCGACCGGCACCCGGTCGAGGATGACCTCGCCGTCGACGAAGCGCGCCTCGGGCTCCCTGCCGAGGTCGAGCACCACCTCGAGCAGGTCCCCCCGGTCGGCCGCGGCGGCCTGGGCGGCGAGCGCGATCCGGGGCGGGAGGGCCTCGAAGAGGAGGGCCAGCTCCTCCTTCCAGGCGGGGCCGTATTCGCCTCGCGTACCGCCGGCTCCTCCGCTCAGAGCCGAAGCCTGCGGCTTCACTCTTCGCTCCGTCACGGGCGGTAGGGGGTGGGTAGCCCGGAACCGGCTTTCGTGGGTCCCCGGGGGGCTAGGGGAGCGGCGATCGCTCGCTCCTCCGGCTGAGCACCCGGAGAGAGGGAGAGGTCTCCCCGGCGGGCACGGACTGGGCCAGGTGCGCGCGGACCAGCACCGGCTTCTTGCGCGCCGGCGCGACGCGGTACCTGACCTTGCTGGCCAGGTCCCGGACCAGCAGGACCTGCGTGCCGTAGATCGCGAATCCGCGGTGCTGGAGGCCGCGGATCAGCTCGGAGTCGTAGTGGCGGAGCACCGAGGAGACCGGGCCCGGGGGCACCTCCCGCAGCGCGGCGTCGATCACCGCCTCGCGCAGCCGCGGGTTGTGACCGTCGCACATCAGGGAGAGCAGGGTCGGACGAGTCGCCGTGGCGAGCCGGATGGCGGCCCAGGCCACCACCCCCGGCTCCTCGACCACGAGGTGGCGGACGTCGTCGTGGTTGAGCCGGGTCAGGGCGCCCTCGGCGAAGGCCGCCTGCCAGACCTTGAGGGACGACCCCTCCAGGCTGGCGACGTGGGACGGAGTCGTGCGCAGGTAGAGGAGGTAGATCGCCCCCACGTCCTCGGGCCGGGCGGGTCGGAGACTGACGCTGCGGGCGGTCTGGGGAGTCACCGGTGCGTCGTCGCTGTAGAGGATCTGCTCGGTCGCGAGCTGGACGAAGCCCTGCTCCAGGAAGGTGCCGACCAGCGGGTGATCCAGGGGCAGCCGGACGACGAAGCGCTGAATGCCGTGCTCGAGGCCGTGGTTGGTGAGGTGTGTGAGCAGCTGGGAGCGGGCGAAGTGGCCGCTGGCGGTGGGGGCAACACAGAGGTTGAGGATCTGGAGGGTCCCCGCCCGATCCCCGGAGGCCTGCGCCTGGATGAATCCGACGATCCCCTCACGCGTCTCGGCGACGAAGAGGGTGTCCCCGGCGGCTCCGACGTTGAAGGGGACCAGCGAGGAGACCGTCTGACTGAGCGCATACCAGAGGCGGAGCAGGGTCGCCTGCGGCACCGGGTGGTCGGGCGAGAGCTGGAGGGCCTGCTCGTCGCCGCTGCCGGCCTCGCTGTAGAGCTGCTCGATGCGGGCCAGGTCTCGGAAGGAGGCGCCCCGGATGTTCACGCCACGCTGCCCTCCGCGGGGAGCGGGGCGTCACTCTCCAGGAGCTCGCCCACCCCGTCGAGGAAGAGGCGGTGGAGCCGGAGATCGCCGGTCATCTCGGGGTGGAAGGTGAAGCTCAGGTGCCGGCCCTGGCGCACCGCCACCGGCCGCCCCTCGTGGGCGGCGAGCATCTCGACCCCCGGGCCGCATCCCTCGATGACCGGGGCCCGGATGAAGATGGCGCGGAAGCTGGCGGAGCCGAGCACCGGGACGTCGAGGTCGCACTCGAAGGAGTCCACCTGACGGCCGTACCCGTTGCGCCGGGTGCGCAGATCGAGGGCACCGAGAGCGAGCTGGTCGACGGTGCCGTCGAGGATCGCCCGGCTGAGCAGGATGGTGCCGGCGCAGGTCGAGAAGGTCGGCATCCCGCCGGCGAGGCGGTGCCGGAGCGGCGCCTCCAGCCCGAAGATGCGGATCAAACGGCTGAGCGTGCTCGACTCGCCCCCCGGCAGCGCCAGGGCGTGGACACTCAGGATCTCGTCGGCGGTCCGCACCGGGAGCGCCTCGGCTCCTGCCTGGTCAAAGGCGGCGAGGTGCTCGCGGACATCCCCCTGCAGTGCGAGCACGCCTACTCGAACGATGGCTTCAGGTCCCCCGGACACGCGAGCCACCCCGGAGGGGCGGCACCGGCGGCATCTCGGTCACTACGGGCAGTTTACCCAAGGGTCGGGCGCCGGAGACGTGACGGCTTTCCCACGGCCCGGAGCCCGCCCTCACCAGCCGCGGGTGGCGAGCAGCTCCTCCTTGGGGAGCGAAGCGACGTCGAGGCCGCGCATGGCCTTGCCGAGCCCGGCGCTCACGTCGGCGATCACGTCCGGCTTGTCGAAGTAGGTGGTGGCGGCCACGATCGCCTTGGCATAACCGAGGGGGTCGTCGCTCTTGAAGATGCCGCTCCCGACGAAGTTGCCGTCGGCGCCGAGCTGCATCATCAGCGCGGCATCCGCCGGGGTGGCGATGCCGCCGGCCGAGAAGTTGACGACCGGAAGCTTGCCGGTCTCGGCGACCTCGACCACCAGCTCGTAGGGGGCCCCGAGCCGCTTGGCCTCGGCCATCAGCTCGTCGTGGCGCAGCGCCTGGAGGCGCCGGACCCCGCCCAGGACCGCGCGCATGTGGCGGACCGCCTCGACGACGTTGCCGGTGCCGGCCTCGCCCTTTGTCCGGACCATGGCAGCGCCCTCGCCGATGCGGCGAAGGGCCTCACCGAGGTCGCGGGCCCCGCACACGAAGGGCACGGTGAACGCCCACTTGTCGATGTGGTTCTCCTCGTCGGCGGGCGTCAGCACCTCGGACTCGTCGACATAGTCGACGCCGAGCGCCTCCAGGACCTGGGCCTCGACGAGATGGCCGATCCGCGCCTTGGCCATCACCGGGATGGTGACCACGGCCATGATCCCCTTGATCAGCGAGACGTCGCTCATGCGGGCGACGCCACCCTCGCGGCGGATGTCGGCGGGGACCCGCTCCAGGGCCATGACCGCCACCGCCCCGGCCTCCTCGGCGACCTTGGCCTGCTCGGGGGTGACCACGTCCATGATCACCCCGCCCTTGAGCATCTCGGCAAGGCCGCGCTTGACGCGCAGCCCTCCCCGGTGCTCGCCGTCGGGAGCCTGGTCGTGGGTGCGGTCAGCGCTCATCTGGTCGCCTGCCTTGGTGCGTGTGGTCAGTAATCCCATCATTCTAGGCGACTGCGCAGTTCCGGCAGCCCGCGCCGAGGCGCTCGCGGGGTGATTTCGAGGGCTCCGAGGTGGCTGTGTCAGCATTGAGCCGGCCGGGGGGAGTGAGTTGCTGCGAACACTGGGGAGATCGAGACGGTGAATGCGACCATCGAACGACCGGCAAGCTCCAGCGGTACGTTTGCCCTCGGTGGGCAGCTGGTGGTGCATCGCCTCGGGTTTGGCGCCATGCGGATCACCGGGCCCGGGGTCTGGGGAGAGCCCGCCGACCGGGACCAGGCCATCGCGGTGCTGCGACGGGCCGTCGAGCTGGGCGTTGACCTGATCGACACCGCCGACTCGTACGGCCCCTACGTCAGCGAGGAGCTGATCTGGACCGCCCTCCACCCCTATCCCAGCCAGCTCGTGATCGCCACCAAGGCTGGGATGGTGCGCACCGGGCCCAACCTCTGGCACGCGCTGGGCCGGCCCGAGTACCTGCGCCAGGAGTGCGAGATGAGCCTCCGCCGGCTGCGGCTGGAGCAGATCCCGCTCTTCCAGCTCCACCGCGTCGATCCCCGGGTCCCGCTCGAGGAGCAGGTCGGCGAGCTGGCCGCTCTCCAGAGCGAGGGCAAGATCCGCTTCATCGGGCTCTCCAATGTCACCGTCGACCAGATCAGGGCGGCCCGAGCCGTCGTCGCGATCGCGACCGTGCAGAACCGGTACAACCTGGTAGACAGAGGATCGGAGGATGTCGTCGAGCACTGCGAGCGCGAGCGCATCGGGTTCATCCCCTGGTTCCCCCTGGCGACGGGCGACCTGAGCCGGAACGGCGGCCTCCTCACCGCTTTCAGCGAGAGGCTGGAGACCACTCCTTCGCAGGTCGCCGTGGCCTGGCTGCTGCACCGTTCGCAGGTGATCCTGCCGATCCCGGGCACGGCCTCGGTCGCCCACCTGGAGGAGAACGTCGAGGCGGCTCTGCTCGGGCTCACCGACGACCAGGTCGCCGAGCTGGGCAAGCTCGGGGAGGAGTCCTGAGGAGGGCGCTCCGTCAGACCTCCTACGGCCGGCACCTCGACTCGGGCGGGTGGTGCCGGGCCGCCGGTCACACCCCGGCACCCGGCCGTCGCGGGTGGCGTCCGGGTCGCCCGAGCCCCGCTGCTATCATGCCGACGATCGGGAAGTAGCTCAGCCAGGTTAGAGTGCACGGTTCGGGACCGTGAGGTCGGGAGTTCGAATCTCCCCTTCCCGACGCCGTCGTCGCAGGCGGGTCACGCGAGCGGCGGGAGCCCCTCTGTTTCCTGTACAACGGGGCGCATGGCGCAGCGGCGGCGACGCGTGAGCGCGCTGGTCGCGCCGCTCGAGGATGCTCAGGCTCGACGCCTGGTGCTGGCCGGCGTCGCCGGCCTGCTGATCACCGCCCCCCTCTCCTTCCAGCAGGCGATCGCTCCGCGCCCGGTAGTGGGATGGATACTGACGCTGGTCGGCGCGGCGCTCGCGGTGGCCTGTGCGCGCGGGTCGTGGTGCCCCCCCGGGGCCGTCGCACGGGCAGCTGCCGCGGTGTGCCTGGTGTTCTGCGCCATCACCCTGGTATTGGGGATCCATCAGACTGCGGCTGCGATCGGGCTCACGGACCGGCAGCTGATCTGCGCCGACGACATCGCCTCCGAGACGGTGGGGGGTGGGCGTGAGGTCGTCGCGGCGGTCAACCCGTATTCGTCCTTTGACCTGCTCATCTTCGAGAGGGTGGTGGGTTGCGAGCCGCTCACCGTGACGCCCGTGCGAACCGGTGTGTTCGCCTCCGACTCTCGTGAACCCGGGCAGCGCGCGACGGCGGCCGCGGCAGCGGAGACCCTGGCCGGTCATCCCACCGGTGGGCTGGTCATGATCTTCGACTACCCCGCCGGGACTGCCCTGCTGGGCATTGTCGGCGCCCGCGGGCTCGTCCTCGTGTCGGTGCTCGCCCTCCTGCTGGCCGGCGGAGTGGCGGTTGGCGGCGCCGAGCCGCCGACACGCCGTGCCCTCGCCCTCGCACTCGGTGCCCAGACCGGCGTGCTGGCGGTGGTCGGGGTCTCCCATCCCGACGCCACCGTGGCTGCGCTGCTGGTGGTCGCGTGCTCACGGCGCAGGGGCATTGGAGGGGGAGTCGCCCTCGGCCTCGCCTCTGCGATCAAGCAGACGGCCTGGTTCGTCGCGGTGCCCCTTCTCCTGCTGTCCTGGCGTGAGACAGGCCGGACGCGGGGACGATACGCGATCGCCGCCGCCGTCTCGTTCGCGGCCGTCAACGCTCCCTTCGCCATCGCAGGCGTGCCGGTGTGGATCAGGGCGGTCCTCACCCCGCTGACCCAGCCGGCGTTTCCACTCGGGCTGGGGCCCGCCGCCGGGCTCACCGGCGGTGCCTACAGCGTCGCCGCAATGGCGGTGTTCTCGACGCTGACGGTGGTCGCCGTGGGGGCCGGCATCCTCTGGTGCGCACGCGCACCGCGAGCCTGGGCGGCTGCGGGGGTGGTCATCGCCGGCCTCGGCCTCTGGATCGGGATGCGCAGCCTCGGCTATTACATCGCCCTGCTGGGCGTGATCGCGGTGGCGACGGTGGCCGGGCCGCGGCAGGTCGACCCGTCCAACAGCCCGGTGCGCTCAGCGACGAGCGTGATGCCGGAGGGACCCATGCCGGGGACGAGAGGCGCCCTGGTCTGACGCCAGACGCACGCCGGCGCCACCGATCTCAGGGGACGCTAGCGCCTTCACCGAGCTGAGCCGGCGAGACGATGGCAAGACTGAGCGCGAGGGATCCCAGACCGCCGATCAGCATGCCCACCACGGTCCGCCACTCGCGGACCATGAGAAGTGCCAGGGGCACGAACCAGAGGATCTGTGGTTTGAATGCCGCTGCCACCCCGAGCACCACGCCGGCGACCAGCCGCTGCTTCGGGAGGAGCGCGATCGCGAGCGCCGCCAAGAGCAGCAGCAGACCGTCCACCTGACCCTCGGCGATCCCGCTGACCGATGCCACCGTGATCGTCGCCGCGCAGACGAGCAGGGTGGCCCCATCAGCCTGCTTCGCGTCACGACGAGCGACCGCTATCAGCACTCCCAGTCCAGCTCCGATGCTGACCAGCGAGACCCCGAGCCAAATCCCGTTGGCGGTTGCAGAGGGAAGCCGGCCCAAAGGCGCGAGCAGCCAGGCGAGCTCCGGAAGGTAGGCGTACGGGAGGGAGTAGGGAGGGTGGGCGACGCCGAGCTGGTGCCATGCCGCTGCGGACGCCGCCACGGCGTTGTAGGGATCGACGTGCGCCGAGAGGCGACGGGCTGCCTCCCAGAAGACGATGAAATCGGAGTGGCTGAGGTGCACGATCGCCGACCACGATTCCTCGGCCACGAGGGCGAGCAGCGCCGCGTAAACGACGATCCGGACCCGTGCGGTCAACGGGGGGCTCGCCACGGAGGAAGGTCGATGGGCGGCACGTTGATCCGCATCCTAGGGCTCAACGCCGAGCTTGCGTCAGGGAGTTCGCGATGCCGGGACTCCGGGCACGCCCGGTCCGGGCGAGGCCGCACCACCCGGCCCCCACGGGAGCCCTGCCCTCCGCGTACCGCCCCGCACCCCGGCTCACCGCCGTCCCCGAATGCCCTGGTCACCACGAGTGGCGACTACCATTCCCGGCATGCTGCTCGGGACCGATGGCGCTCGTCTGCGTACCGGATGCGTCACCCTCGCGGCCGCAGGCGCACTGCAACTGATTCTCGCCGCGCTGCGCCAACCGGGATGGGGCATCGTCGTGGTCCTGCCGGTGGCCATCTGGGTGGCGTGGCTCTGACGGCCGTCGGCCGTCGAGATCGCGGTCGTGTTGCTGCTGCTGGGTCTCGAGAGCATCCTGCCACTCCAGACCGGTGGGGGCCGCTACGGCGACTGGGACATCCACTACCAGATGAGCAGGGTGCTCACCTTTGCCCACCCGTCATTCATCGCCGATCTCGCCAACTCCTCGAACATCCTCCAGCGCACACCGCTTCTCGCCGCCCTCATCACCGCAGCGGTCGCCCATCTGCCGCAGTACGCGACGTTCCAGGCCGGCTCGGCGCTCCTCAACACCATGTGGATGTGGCCGGCGGGACTGCTGATCGAAAGCTGGGGGCGGCCACGGAACATGGTGCTGGCGGTCGTCTGCTGTCCGATGGTGATCGTCTTCATGCTCTACACCTGGCCGTGGGGATTCTGCTGCTTCTGGCTCCTGTCAGCTCTCTACTTCGCGGATGAGGAGGGGCGGATCTCGTGGGCCGGATGCGGGATCTGCCTGGCCGCCGCGCTCATGACCCACGAGGGATGCATCGGCTACGTGCTCGGTCTGGTGGTCTGGCTGGCGGTGCGGCGCTGGGACGTCCGGGGAGTGGCGCGCGGGCTGGGGAGCGGGCTCATCACGTGCCTCGCGATCGGCGTGCCGTGGACCACCGTCCTGCTCCGCTACGCACCGCTCTCGCAGATCGTCAGGTCGATCGCCAGCATGCCGGGAAGCGGTGCCGGGTGGGTGGGCGGGCGCCTCGAGCTCATCGCCGCCACGGTNNACCCGGACGGTGCGGATGCCTCGTGGTGCGGTCAGCTGGTCCATCGCCGGCGGTCTGGTCGGAGGGGTGCTCCTCCTCCCGACCGACAACGCGAGCAGCGGCCTCTACGACACCGCCTTCCCAGCCGCGGTCATGCTCTTTGCCGTCTCCGCGGCGGCATACCCTCCGCGTCGATGGGGAGGCCTGGTGGTCGCGGGGCTGGCGATCGCCGCGCTCACCGCCACGATCATCTGGATCGAGGCGGCGTTCCCCTCTCCGTCCGACTCCAATCTGGCCCTCAAGGTGAACGAGCATCTCCAGTTCATCGCCGGCGTCACGGTGATCCCCGGATTGGTCCTCATTGGCTCGGGGCTGGCGCTCGGAATCGTCCGCACGCATGACTGGTGGGACGCCGGCCTGGGTCCCGCGCAGCCTCGGGGCGAAGGGCCGGGGTAGTCCCCGCGCCCTCCTGGTCGGGCGCCACTGTCCGGCCACGGCCAGCCGCGCCCGGCTGTCGCTGTCACCGTTCTGTGCTGCGACCGCGACCACGATCTGCGCGCCAGGTGCCTGCGCGTCGGGTTGGATAGGGGTGGCTGGTGANNGCCGCGACATGGCATCTGCGCGGCGTGCCGCGGAGAGCGATTTCGCCTGCCCTGCCGTTGGTGCCGGACGGCGGACCGGCGATCGGAGCGTCGGAGGCTGCCCACCCCTGTCTCACCGGCGTGGGCTGGAACCTGGCTCAATCGCTTCGCCGCTATGCCGCCTGGGGGTGCGAGCTGGCCGTCGCCGCGGCCCCGGCGACGGCGACGCTCGCCACGCTGAGCCAGACACTCGGAGCGGCGGGCGGCGGCGGTGACGAGACCGCCGAGGCCCTCCTCTGGCTGGGCATCGGCGCGGTCCTGGTGGTCCTGGTCCGGCGGCACGACCCCCTACGCCGGGCACGGAGCTGGCGCGACGCGATGGCCGGATTCGGGTGCGCCGTGCGGCGCCATGGGGTTGTCTGCGCGGTGGCCATCCCCGTCCTCGCGTTCGGGGTATTCGACGAGGCCTCCATCGCCGCTCCCCAGGTCGCCCAGCAGCTCCTCCAGCTCCTGCCCGGGCTCGTCGCCATGAACATCGCCGGATTCACCGCCGCCGTGCTGCTGCCATCGGTCAACGGGCTCCTGGGGACCGCCCGCGGGCTGGCCAGCGCCGGGCGCGGGGTGTGGAAGAGGCCGCGACCGAAGCGCGAGTGGGCTGGTCGGATCCGCGCCGCCGCCCCGCCATCGCCCGCGCCCTCATCACCAAACCAGACTGGCTCTTCAGCCTCATCCTCTGCGTCCCGGCCATCAGCGCCGCGGGCGCGCGCAGCCTGGCGCCCGCGGCCCTGGTGGTCGCGGCCGGGGCGGC